>JALSKY010000325.1 GCA_026988585.1 Deltaproteobacteria bacterium | reverse complement strand
GATGATGATTACTGCTTACGGTTCGGTGGATACTGCTGTTCAGGTGATGAAGCTCGGTGCTGATGATTTCATTGAGAAACCAGTGGATCTGCAGCTTCTACTGGACAAGGTGCGTCAGGTTGAGGAGTCCATAGAGGTTACATCCGAGGCACAGGACGCCCTGGAAGAGCTGGCAGATGCAGAATTACCCTTCACCTTTGTTGCCTCCAGCCCTGCCATGCGGGAGGTGATCTCCCTGTCCAGGAGAATGGCTCCAACACCCTGGCCAGTCCTGATCTATGGCGAGACCGGCACAGGGAAGGAGTTGATGGCCAGGCTCATACATGAACTGAGCCAGCGCGCAGGTATGCCCTTTATCGAGATGAACTGCGCTGCAATACCGGAGACCCTGTTTGAGAGTGAGCTGTTTGGGCATAGAAAAGGGGCCTTTACCGGGGCAGTAGCCAATAGAAAAGGACTCTTTGAGCTGGCAGAAAAGGGGACGATATTCCTGGATGAGATAGGTGAGATGCCGGAGCATCTGCAGGCAAAGCTCCTGAGGACCCTGCAGGAAGGTACCATCACTCCGGTAGGTGCAGAACAGCCTATACAGGTGGATGTCAGGGTGGTGGCAGCTACCAACAGGGATCTAAAAAGGATGATAGAGGACGGGAAGTTCAGAGAGGATCTCTACTACCGCCTCAATGTATTTGAAATAGAATTGCCGCCCCTGAGAAGACGCCGTGAGGATATACCTGAGCTCATAACCATTTTTTTGGCAAGGTATGGCTCAAGGCCCATAAGTTTTTCGCCGGCAGCAATGGATCTTATGGTGAAATACAGATGGCCAGGCAATGTCCGGGAGCTTGAGCATACCATTCAGCGTTTGGTGACCCTCAGCCGCAGGTCTGTGATAGAACCTGAGGATCTTCCTGATAATATCAGAGGGGCAACCATCATGGATGCCGGCAGTTCCGGACAGGAGTCTGCTCTCGCTTGTCAGGAGATCTTTGCCGGGCTTCCAGGTTCTCTGGAAGAGAAGATAGAGGCCATCGAGAAGCAGGAGATTCTCAAGGCCCTGGAGCAGAATGGATGGGTGAAGACCAGGGCTGCAAAGCAGCTTGGCATCAGTGAGCGGGTTATGAGATACAAGATGAAAAAGTATGGCATCAGGCGTAACAGTTAGCAATGGCATGGTCCCAGATTTTTTTCTCTCATACTTTTTGCTTCTGCTGGTGAAATTCCCTGCTGTTGTTGTAATATAAGATCATCAAACATATACAGTCAGGGAGTTTTTTTTAGATGAACCAGCTTCAGTCAGCCGTGGAGGGTGTAGTCACCCCGGAAATGGAAGATGTGGCCCGCATGGAGGAGATAGATCCGGAACTGGTGCGGGAGAGGGTCGCACTTGGTCAGATAGTCATACTCAAGGGACGTTTCAGGGAGAAGCGCACTGTAGGTATAGGTAAGGGGCTGCGCACCAAGATAAATGCCTCCATAGGGACATCTACCGATGTCTGCGATCTGGATCATGAAAAGGCCAAGGCCCGTATTGCCGAGAGGGCAGGGGCAGATACCCTGATGGAACTGTCTGCAGCAGGGGACCTGGATCTGATACGGCGTGAGGTGCTGGAAGAGGTTTCCCTGCCAGTTGGCAATGTGCCCCTGTACCAGGCATTTTGCGAGACCATGCGGAAGCATGGCACTCCATCCAGAATGGATCCGGAATATCTCTTTGAGCTTATAGAGCGTCAGTGCCAGGATGGCATGGCCTTCATGGCGATCCATTGCGGCATAAATCTCTTCACCATAGAGCGGATGGAAAAACAGGGGTACCGGTATGGCGGTCTCTGTTCCAAGGGCGGTACCCTTATGATCCAGTGGATGATAGACAACAACAGAGAAAATCCTCTCTATGAACAGTTTGACAGGGTATGTGATATCCTCAAGCGTTATGACACCGTCCTGAGCCTTGGAAACGGCATAAGAGCCGGAGCAATTCACGATTCCCTTGATCGGGCCCAGATGGCCGAACTGATTCTCAACTGCGAGCTTGCGGAGATAGCCAGGCTCAGGGGATGTCAGGCAATGGTGGAGGGGCCTGGTCATGTCCCGTTGGATGAGATAGAGGCCAACATCATCCTGCAGAAAAAGATGTCAGGTGACGCCCCGTATTATATGCTTGGCCCTCTTCCCTGTGATGTTGGTGCTGGCTGGGACCATATTACTGCTGCCATAGGTGCTGCCCAATCCTCAATGTACGGGGCTGATCTCATCTGTTACATCACCCCGGCCGAGCATCTTGCCCTGCCTGATGAGGAAGATGTTGAGATCGGCGTGAAGACAGCAAGACTTGCTGCCCATATAGGAGATGTCGTAAAATTGAAGGGCAAGGCGGATCTCAGAGATAAGCAGATCAGCAAGGATCGCAGGGATTTCAACTGGGAGATGCAGTTGCAGAATATGCTCTTTCCTGATGATGCCAGCAAGATACTGGAGGCCCGGCGTTCCCAGGCCAGGAAGGGATGTTCCATGTGTGGAGATATGTGTGCTCTCAAGAATGCAGAGGCCACCCTGAACCCGTTTCTTTTTGGGGACAAACTTAACCGGTTGTCTGGCACAGATGGCCCTGGTGAAGCAAAGGAGTAGTTTTCCATGCAGAATACTTTGGCAATGATACTGGCTGGAGGAGTAGGCTCCAGGCTCAACATCCTGGTGAGGATGAGGGCAAAGCCTGCAGTGCCCTTCGGAGGCATCTATCGTATAATCGATTTTGCTATGTCCAATGTGATGAACTCCGGTCTCTCAAGGGTGGCGGTGCTGACCCAGTACAAGCCCCTCTCCCTTATGGGACACATTGGGGACGGCAGTGCCTGGGATCTCTCAGGACGTACCAGGGAGGTAAAGATCTTGCCGCCAAGGACGGGTGAGGATGATTCCGACTGGTACAAAGGTACTGCAGATGCTGTCAGGCAGAATCTGGATTTTATCGAATCCCGCTCTTCGGAACAGGTGCTCATTCTCTCTGGAGACCATGTATATCATATGGATTACAGGGAGATGGTGCGGTTCCACAAGAGCATTGGGGCAAAGGTAACCGTAGCAATGATGACTGTTCCCTGGGAGCATACCAGCCAGTTCGGGATAGGGATTCTGGACAGCGAAGGAAGGATAGTCGATTGGGAAGAGAAGCCTGAGCAGGCCAAATCCAATCTTGCTTCAATGGGTATCTATGTCTTTGACACCGATTATCTCATGCACGCCCTGAAGACCACTACGGAAACCGATTTCGGCCACCATATCCTGCCAAAGGCCCTTACAGACCGGGAACTCTACGGATATGTATTCAACGGCTACTGGAGGGATGTCGGTACGGTTCAGGCCTATTGGGAGGCCCACCAGGATATGCTGGATCCTTCATCAGAACTGGATCCGGGCACCTGGGGCATAGTAACCAATATGGAAAACGGTGCCCCTCCTTATGACCTGCCGCCTGCCAGGATTACACCTGATGCAACCATCTCCAGATCTGCCATATCATGCGGATGTGATATCAGGGGAAAGGTGGTCAACAGTGTGCTTTCCCCTGGAGTAGTAGTGGAAGAGGGGGCAGTAGTGGAGGATTCCATCATATTCCATGCCGGCAGGGTGAAGAGTGGGGCAAAGGTCTCCAAGGTTGTGGCAGACAAGAATGTAATTTTTGGCAATGGTTCTGTTGTTGGCAATCCAGATGCCACCAGCATCAACCAGGATTTTCCCAAACATCTTGTTTCCGGTATATCTCTCATTGGCAAGGGTGCAGAGATCCCTGACAGGGCTGTTGTAGGCGGGAACTGCATTGTCTATCCCCTTGTATCGGTTTCAGATTGGCCGGGGCTTATCCTTCAGGATGGGGAGACCTTGAGGCCTGCTGGCTGAGCTGTGCCTGTCCCCACCATCTCTTGAGCCGTTGCAATACGGCTCATTTTTTTGCGAGAGCCGCTTGGGATGGTCTGTTTTTCTTGGTGTTCTGATTACTATAAGAAGAAGGCCATCCATTTCATATATCATAAGTGAGGAAGAGATGAATTTTCAGGAACTTATCTTGACATTGAACGATTACTGGAAGGAGCAGGGAGCCCTTTTGCTCCAGCCTTATGACATGGAGGTTGGGGCCGGGACATTTCATCCTGCCACCTTCCTCCGTTCCCTTGGCCCGAAACCATGGAGTGCTGCCTATGTGCAGCCGTCCAGACGCCCTACGGATGGCAGGTATGGTGAGAATCCCAACAGGTTGCAGCACTATTACCAGTATCAGGTTGTGATAAAGCCATCTCCGCCGGATATTCAGGATCTCTATCTTGGAAGCCTGAGCCGTTTTGGCCTGAAGCTCCAGGAACACGATGTCAGGTTTGTTGAGGATGACTGGGAGTCTCCCACTCTTGGGGCCTGGGGACTTGGATGGGAGGTCTGGCTGGATGGAATGGAGATAACCCAGTTTACCTATTTCCAGCAGGTTGGAGGTGTGGATGTCTCCCCGGTTACTGTTGAGATAACCTATGGCCTGGAGCGAATTGCCATGTATCTCCAGGAAGTGGACAGTGTCTATGACCTGAAATGGAACGATACCGTCACTTATGGCCAGGTCCACCACCGTGATGAAGTGGAGTTTTCTATGTACAATTTTGAGGCTGCAGGTGTGGATATACTCAGGCAGCAGTTCGACCAGTATGAATCCGAGGCATTCAAACTCCTGGATGAGGGACTGGTGCTTCCGGCCTATGATCAGTGCCTGAAATGTTCACACACCTTCAATCTCTTGGAGGCCAGGGGGGCCATCAGTGTTTCTGAGCGGACTGTATATATTGCCAGGGTCAGGAAGATAGCCCGGGCTGTAGCTGCAGCCTATGATGCAGGAGAGACAGAGGGCCAGCAGAATGATGAGGAGGCTGCAAATGAGTGATATGAAAGAATTTCTGCTGGAGATAGGCACTGAAGAGATACCTGCAGGCTATCTCGGGCCTGCCCTCAATGCCTTGGAAGAGCTGTTGGCTGCTGCCCTTGATAATGCCTACCTTACCTATTCCCCCCTGAAGACCAGTGCAACACCAAGGCGGCTGGTCTGTCATACAGAGGCCCTTCTCCACAGGCAGCCGGACAGGGATGTCCGGATCATGGGGCCTCCTGCAAAGGTGGCCTTTGACCAGGATGGAAAACCCACCAGGGCTGCTGAGGGGTTTGCCAGGAAGAATGGCGTTACCCTGGAAGATCTCAAGGTGGAGAAGACCGATAGGGGAGATTATCTCGTTATTGAGAAGACCGTACAGGGCAGATCTGCCATCCATATTCTCCAGGAGATCCTGCCTGAACTGATTGCAAGGATCCCCTTTCCCAAGACCATGCGCTGGGGCAGCTATGATTTCCGTTTTGCCAGGCCCATCCGCTGGATTGTAGCCCTGATGGGCGAGGATATCATTCCCTTTG
>JALSKY010000324.1 GCA_026988585.1 Deltaproteobacteria bacterium | reverse complement strand
CAAGAAACAACAAAAGAACAATCCCAAAATAGTATAAAAAACAGGCCGCTTGCTATTCATGATTTCACCTCATTATTTTTAGTATCACTTTCAAATTGCACTATCTTATACATTACCTGACCGCTGGTCCACCAGGAGGCGGTGCAGGTGGTCCTGCTGGTCTTTCAGGGAAAAATGGAGGCGCCGGAGCCGGTGCAGGCGCCGGAGCTGGTGCAGGCGCTGGTACTGCAGGCAGCGGGCGATACTGCGCGGTTGCTGCCGTGGTCACAGGAGCACCCCGGAACACAGGCCCAGCTTCTGGAACCACCATCTTGTCCCAATACCCCCATTTGTACAGGGACTCATCATCCTTCTCTGCTGCGATTGCAGCACCGGAGAAGGGGCACAGAACACCTGAAAACAGAAACAGTGCAGCTATTCCCAGTAAAATTTTCTGCTTAAAAACGGTCTTCATGACTAATGTCCTCCTTGTTCTTGCAATCCTGTTCGCACCAGTTGGAACAAACAGAAACCTGCCATCTTTATCTATCTAACTATGTTAAAAATTATTTTTGCTTTCCACAAGATAACGTTCTTAAAAAACCCGGGCCAAACCCGAACCGGCTAAAAGGTCCTGGACAGGGTGAACAGAGTCTCCGCCCTGTCATAGTCATAAAGGTCCAGGTTTGATTCCAGGTCGGTATAGACCAGCTTGAGCTCAACCTTCCATAGGGCCAGCATCCCCTTGTTCTCATCAAAGGTGTGGTTTATTCCGGCAGTTATCCTCCACTCATTCTCATCCCTGGCCTTGTCGAATCCCGGAGGCGGATCATTGTAATCTGCATACCATCTCCTCACCCTGGCAAACAGGTCACTTCTGTCATAGAAACGCCAGGTGCCTCCTGCAAAATAGGCCTCACCATCATTGGAGAACTGATCATCATCCGCATTCTCCGTGAACAGCTCTATCCCGCCGGACAGGGCCACCCTGCCGTTAGGGAAGGTATAGCGTGCATAAAGCCTACCGAGAAGAAAGATGCTGTCCCTGCCATCATCCTCATCCTGGATGAAATCCCGCCTGTTGAACTCAAGATCCGTGGATATCTCCAGGGCATCCGTGGCATGCACCGTGAAGGAGGGCACTATGTAGTAGTAGTTTGCAAGGTCATCCTCCCCATAACGGAGATAGTCATACTGAAAATTGATATTTGCCCTCCACGACCTCATTACCACGAGGTTCGGGCCGGTTCTGACGCTGTAAACCGAGAAGTTGTTGTCATGTTCCTCAATATAGGCCCTGTAGTAGGCGGAAAGGCCGCTCTGCCACAGAAGGTTGGCCTCAGACCCGGCAATTTTTATCTTTTTGCCTGTCTGATATGTATGATCCACTCCCGCTGAGGCAACAACTCCTGCATCGGATTTCTTGGTATATCGCTCGTCCAGGGGCTCAAAACCCTCCCTCACATAAGAGGAGGGGCCTGCAGTAGCATTGGTGTCATACAGGTAACCGAACTCCACAGGAAACCTCCAGTTATGCCGGCTTTGGGCCACCTGGGAATCAGCCTTGACCTGGCTGAGAAATGCCAGCACAGTAACTCTGACATTTGCAGGAAGAGTCTGATCTTTCAACACCTCCTCTGCCTCTGTTATAGCCTCGCTGAAACGCCGGGCCTGATAATAGGCCACTGCCAGCTCCAGCCTTGCCCTGTGAAACTCCGGATGCCGGGCAAGTATGGCCTTGAAACCCTCAATGGCACCTTCCAGGTCACCCTTTTTCCGTTTTTCCATGGCCTTTTGGAACAGGGCATCCAACTCCGGATCGTACTGAGCCTCCCCATAGATGGTTGCACCACCAAGGGCCCTGTCCTGAGCTGTTACCGGTTCCGGACCATTTGCACCGCTCTCCTGGGCAAAGCATTGAGAAACCTCAAGCAGCAGCAGCAGAAAAGGAAGCAGCAGCAGTAATGACCGGCAGATGTACTGTATCATATCCACGTTTCTCTTTTCCATTCCAAAACTCCTCATTCTCGCTTCTCCTGCAATCGAAACAGTAAAATGCAAAACACAGACCAATTTTTTAGAAATTTTTGAGGAAACGACCCTGGACACAGGGCATGTTGAAACAGTTGGAAGAAATTGCGGAAAGAAATTTCTTTCCCTTGCGGAAATATTTTTCCTAAGGTATCAGCCCCTCTCCATGGAACCCCTCATCTTTATAGTTCCATAACGGTTCCAGGCCGACCAGTCAACAAAATTCCTGGCCACATGCAGGAGGGCAGCCACTGCCTTCTTGTCAAACTGTCTCCCGGAAAGCCTCTGAATTTCGTCCAGGGCCTCATCCGGGGTAAGGGCATCCCTGTAGGAACGGGGGCTGATCATGGCGACAAAGGCATTGGCAACAGAAACGATCCTGGCAGGGAGGATTATCTGGTCACCCTTGAGACCTCGGGGATATCCTGAGCCATCCAGCCATTCATTCTTCTGGACAATGGTCTCCACCACAGGCCCTTCAAAGGGCACATCCTTCAGGATCTCTTCCGCAAAGAGGGGCTCCTTCCTGATGATCTCCTCCTCGTCCGGCGAGAGAGGCCCATCCTTGGTAAGGATATTCCTGGGTATGGAGAGCTTTCCTATGTTGCAGAGATTTGCTGCAGTCTCCACCGTATTTCTGATGCCGAGCTCCAGGTCCATGGCCTCTGCCACAGCCGATGCTACCACCGCAGTATTGGCTGAATGGTTGGCTGAATGGGGATCATAGAGATCAATGGAACGCATGAGAGCCGAGACCAGTGCCTTGGAGAGCTGCTCCTTCTTCTCCTGCTCCTCCTTGAGCCATGTTATGTCGTATAGGGTAAGGAGAACCGCCTGATCCTCATCTCCGGGATAGTTTACAGCCACGGCAACTGCACAATAGATCCCTTTCCATGAACCTGAACCCATGGAGAACTCTGCAGAGGCAACCCTGGATCCTGACAGGATCCGCAGGCATAAAGGCTCCAGAGAGGCTGCCACGCCGGGCCCGAAAAGGTTCACCAGCCCCTTTCCTTTAAGGTCTTCCACAGGCAGAGAGAGGAGATTCCCCAGGCTGCAGTTGCCAAACAGTGCCTTTAGATCCGCATCCATCAGGAGGACCATATCCTTGATGTTATCACTGACCGCCTGGAGCAGCCTGGCCTGCTCCTCTATTCTCCTGGCACGCTCTTCCAGCAACCTGGCATTCTCCCTGGCCCGGACAGCATCACCGTAGCGCCATGCCAGGAAAAGCAGGGCAATGACCAGGAAAAGTCCCAGGCACAGGATTATCCACAAAAACCGCTGATGGACCTGCAAACCCGCCATGGCCTCTTTCAGGTCTATCTTCTGAACCAGTACCCAGGGCAGGTCATGGAAAGGACGGCTGGTGAATATTACAGGCTCTCCCCGGTAATCCGTGGAGATCCCGGAACTTCCAGGCTCCTTGATAGCCTGCGCAGATGCAATATCCATATTGAGAGAAAGGGCCTTCTCAAGGGGCCCGGAGCCATCCTTCAGGGGAGAGAGATAGAGGATGAGCCCACCCTCTTTCTGCACAAGACAGGCCTCATCACTCCTTATCATGGCCTGGTTTGAACGGAGCAGGGGAAACAGACCCTCCCTGGCATCCCTTGCCCCGAACAGAACGCCTACAGTCGCATGGCCTGGATCACCCTTCTGAATGGCCTGGACAGGCACCAGGAAACCTGCGAGGGGAACCCCTTCCGGATTCCGGTAGATATTGAAAAAGAGCCTGTGACCGCTGTTCTGCACATCCTTTACGGCCTTCTGCAGCTCTGTCCATGGTTTTGGAGCGCCAGGAGTGGCTGCAATCACCTTATCATCACTGGAAAACAGGATTATGTAATCCCTGGCATGGTACGCAATGTTGGCCTTTACAGAAGAGGAAGGCCCCTGGTCTATGAAGCCGGTTCGCTCCGCTGTAGCCATGATGAGATGGCTGAGATAGTCCAACTGGGCAGCGATATCACTGTCCGCAAGCCCATCCCCTCTGCCTTTACCCTGTCTGCCAACCACCTGGGTATATAGCTGCAATGCCCCGTTTTGTGCCAACTCCTCCAGGACAGCAAACTGCTCTCCAACCCAGCCATTGATGGCATGGGACTTTTCATCAGCCATGACACCCAGCACCAGTTGCCAATGATCCAGGTCGCGCTGCCGCTCATGATGGACAAACCAGTAGATCCCTGCAAACCCGATAATCAGCAGCAGGAGGAGAAGTCCGGCAACCTCAACCATCCGCCTGCGGGGCAGGGAGGATAGAAAAGATCTCAATGGCATATCACTGTCTCTTGTTTCCATCACAAAAAATAAAGGCATCCTGTTCTGTATCGCAGACTAAACCAGGCCTGTCATAAAGATGAAGATCAACATATCGCTGGATATGGTTATCCCAGGTTCCCTCATTACATAATCCAGCCATTAGAGCCCTGGAGGAAGATGGAGCCACCACCCCTTCGTGTTCAGGGAGTAAAGTGGCACATAATGAGCGATCTTTTTGTGAGAGATCACCCTGTTGGTCTGGTTGTCCATGATCAGTATATCATCTCCAAGGTGCACCGCCATAACAGCATGCGGAGTGCGCAGATTTGTGTCCTGCAGAATAACGATCCGAATATCATCCATTGGAAAGCCAAGCCACTTCAGAGAGAAAAACTTGGTAATTGCGTAATCCTCGCAATCCCCGCCATTTGAGAGAAACTCCCTGATAATGGCCCAGTAGTCCTCCTGGCCATAGTTTACCATGTCCAGCACATAGGGGTTGCGGTTTCCAAACCGATTTACTGCCTCTATCTGCTCCCTTCTCGGACGATCCTTTATGGAATTCACAAACCTGAGCCAGCTCTTGATACAACACTTGTGAAAGAAGCTCTCCCTGCATCCCCTCTGCGGACGATCATCCCTGGAATGACGCATCATCACGTCAGGCCACTGAGGAATCGGGCGGAAATCCGGCTGTCTCACCTCCTTGAACCCGAACATCCTCTCAAAATCAGAGGCTGCCCAGGCTCCATAGGGCAGGCACAGCAGACAGTATAGTGCAAGGGAACATATTGTTGTCGCTCTCAGGTCTATATTCATGGCTGAAAAATCCTGAGCAACAGGGCTCAACTGAGCCTGTTGCCCTCCCTTCTCTTTCTGTCATCGGATTTTCCAGGATTTTATCAAGCCGTTTTCGCCACAATTCCAGACAAATTTTTGATTGGCAGGATATCAGGGATAACTCGTTAAAAATGGATGCTGATAGATGGAATCAGGAGAAGGGTTCCATGACTGCATTGTGGAATTCCCTCCTGAATCTGTGCATCTTTCTCCGGGATGGTGCCGTATCCAGAGGAAAGGTCCTGTTGGTCAACAGCAGGACACCGATTCCCTTGGAAAGATCTATCCAGAAGGAGGTACCTGTATAGCCGAGATGGCCCACTGAACCAGGTGAAAAGAGATCCCC
>JALSKY010000323.1 GCA_026988585.1 Deltaproteobacteria bacterium | reverse complement strand
TCAAAAGGATTCTGCTCAAAAGGGCATTCATAATCGCGCACCAGATGAACCATCACTGGAAAAAGGCTGCCCGAAAGACCAGTGGTCTTCTGCTCAGGCTGCTAATAGCAAGATACAAGTTTGGCGCCAGGTCCATAGAGGCAGTCATAGAGGCCAGCCATGCTGCAGACAAACTGGTTTACGGGCTTCCTGAACTGATAACCCCTCCAAGTGCCAGGATTCATGCAAGGTGGCGAATAGACCTGGAAAAGAGGTTAGACAAGGTCCGCAAAGAGCTGGGACTCAGGGGAGTCTGGTAACCCGTTCCTGCCACCGACCCTTTTGTCTCGTTCCAATCAGGGACGCTGTATCCCATCCGTCTTGGCCCGAAACATACTCTAAGGTCTTATTTCGATTCCATGCTCGGCAAGGTGCTGTTTTACCTGATTTATGGATACCTCTTTCCTGTGAAATATACCTGCAGCCAAGGCGGCATCCGCTCCGGTCTGCTCAAACACCTGAGAAAAATGTTCTGGAGATCCTGCACCGCTGGAGGCTATCACAGGGATGCTCACTGCATCTTTGACAGCCTTTATAAGCTCGATATCAAAACCGGAATTGGTACCATCCCTGTCAATACAGTTAAGGAGAATCTCCCCGGCTCCCAGCTCTTCACAAGCTTTGACAAATGTAATGGCATCCAGATCCCTGCCCTCTCTTCCACCCTTGATGGTACATTGATACCAGCAGTACCGTTCTCCAGCAGGCCCGGGCTGACTTGTCTCAATAACATGGTGGTCCGTATCTTCAGGTGAGGAGATATACACCCGCCTGGGATCCACCGATATTACCACTGCCTGACTGCCATAGACCCTGGATATCTCCTCTATAGCGCTTTCCCCTGTCTTCTGACCGGTTCTCAGGTACTCTTCAGCAATGAGTACTGCATCACTGCCGATAGATATCTTGTCAGCTCCAGACCGAAAATATTCTGAAGCCACCTCCAGGGCACTATATCGCCTTCCCTCCCTGTCAGTAAAATCCCGGATGCCACCACCTATGGTCAAGGGCACGAACACCCGCGTAGAAGTCTGTTTCAACACCTCCAGCATTGGCATATCTTTCAGAGGAAAGTCGCGAAACCCGGTGATGTTCAGGAATGTGATCTCATCCGCTCCTTCCTGATAGTAACGCTCAGCCAGTGCCACAGGCTTACCGAGATTCCTCACCTCACCCTGCTCCCTCACATCGTACTGATCTCCCTTGGTAACAACCAGGTCGCCCTGGTCATTGGAGCGGACATCGAGACATGCTATTATCCTCTTGGCCAACCTGGTTGAACCAGGGTTTATCTCAGGAATCACCCGGTCTCCATCCTGTTTAAGAAAATTTTCCAACATCCGGAGACCGGTCTTGCCACTCTTTTCAGGGTGGAACTGGGTGGCAATAACATTGCCCACCTGGATACTGCTTGTAAAACTGTAACCATAATCCGTTGTGGTGAGAACTGTTGCAGCATCCTCAGGAACTACATGGAAGGAGTGGACGAAATAGACCTTTTCATCCCCTTTCATCCCCTGAAAGATGGAAGAGGGCCTTTTGAAATGGAGACCATTCCACCCGATATGGGGAACGCTGAGATCGGTTGCAAAACGGTCAACACGTCCGGCAAGGAATCCGATCCCCCTTATGCCAGGGGCCTCCTGGCTCTCCTGAAAAAGGGCCTGCAGACCGAGACAGATCCCCCAAAACGGCCTGTCTGCCTTCAGATATTCCAGAAGAGGTCCTGCCAACCCCTTTTGTTTCAGGGTCTTCATGAGACTTCCAAAACTGCCGACGCCAGGAAATATCAACTTTTCAGCCTTCAATATATCCTCAGCAGTCTCAACCATCCTGACAGATGCGCCAAGCTGTTCCAGGGCATTTACAACACTTCTTACATTCCCTGCCCCATAATCAAGAAGGGTGATCATATAAACTCCTTTTTACGCTTCTAAGATGCGTGAACTTTATACCAACAGGCAGGAGATGACAATTCCAGGAGAGAAAACTATAATCATCCTCTATGAACTGGGACAAGGAAGCGGAAGAACGGTTGAAACGGGTACCCTTCTTCATCAGAAAACGTGTGAAGAGGGAGGTAGAGAAGGAGGCTGCAGCCAGAGGAGACAGGGTTGTCATGCCTATCCATCTGGAAATCTGCAGGAAACGGTACATCTCTTCAACCAGGGATCAAACCAGGGGATATGAGGTGGAACTATGTTTTGGCGCAGACGGCTGTCCAAATGCAATCTCAGATATCCGGCCCCTGGCGGAAGAGCTGAAAGAGATACTTGAAGGCTCTGGTCTGACCTCATATTTGAAAGAGATGGTCCAAGGACCGTTGAAGATGCATCATGCGTTTCGGGTCTCCATTTCCAACTGTCCCAACAGCTGTTCAAGACCTCAAATCGTGGATTTTGGCCTGATAGCTACAGCAACAATACGGGTGAACAGAGATGAAGGCCTTTGTACCCTTTGCAATCTCTGTGTCGAGGTATGCAGAGAAGATGCCCTTACCATGGATAAAAATCTGCTGTCCCCTATGATATATGGAAACAGATGCCTCGGCTGCGCCCAATGCGCCAGGGTCTGCAACACCGGCACTATATCTGTTGAAAACACCGGCTTCCGGGTCTTGATTGGCGGGAAGCTTGGCCGTCACCCCCAGCTTGGTTTTGAACTTCCAGGAATCTATGACCACAGCGAGGTAAAAAGGGTGCTCCAAACCTGCATAGATCACTTCATGGCCAACAAGGGTGGGAAGTACCGCCTTGGAACCATCATCAATAAAACAGGAGTTGATTTCCTCAGGTTGCAAGAGACTACGAATAACTATGGTGGGAAACAAGGAAAAATGTTCGAATAGGGTATATTAGCAACAAATAAAACATTGACTTTTGATATTTAATAAATATATTTTTTAATTTTCTATAAAATAGCTTTTTGAATATTGGATGAACCACGATTGTTCCTGCTATGATAAAGATGCTCATGAAAGGAAGCCACTTATGAGATCTGATCGTTCAGATGGAAGCGATCTTACAGAGTCGACATCCTACCTTTTCCAAACAGTCTCCTGCAAAGAGCTTCTCAATACTATAGATATTCCCATCTCCATACATGATGATGAGTTCAAAATAGTCTTTATGAACAGGGCCATGAAAAAACACCTGGATAGCGATGCCAGAGGCAGAAGGTGTTTTGAGGTAATACACAACCAGGACTCACCTCCTGTCGGATGTCCTCTGGAAAAGACAATTTTTTCCGGCGAGATATGCAGGGGAGAGGTATGCATAGACAGCCAGGGCAGACAAGCAGTGGTCACTACAGCCCCTTTTACCTTAAACAGTGGCCAAAAACTCGCAATCCATATAATTCATGACATAACCGAACAGAAAAATCTGGAGCGTGACTTACTGCAACAGAAGACCATAAGCGAATTCATACTGGAAAAATCTCCTCTTGGTATAGCATTTTCCCAGGACAGAAAAATTATCAGGGTGAATGAGGCCTTTGAGAAGATGTCTGGCTATGCCAGGGATGAACTTATAGGTAGAGATTCAAGGCATCTTTATCCCAACAGAAAGCTATATGAAAAAATTGCAAACCAGGTTTACGATTTTTTAAAAGAGAACGAGTTATGCACTATTCCTGGAATGCTGAAGAGAAAAGATGGTTCCCTGCTGCCAATCAAGGCCAATATAAAAAAAATCCAAAAATTCTCCCTGGATGGAAATAATCCCTGGAAAGAGGCATATATATGGACCATAGAGGACCTCACCAGGGAAAAAGAGAAGGAACAAGAGCGAAAAGGGATCGAAAAGGCCCACCTCAGAACACAGAGGCTGGAGGCCCTGGGCCTGCTTGCCAGTGGAATAGCCCATGACTTCAACAATATACTCACACCAATAATCGGATATATAGAGCTGGCACAGGCAGCAACCTCTGACGAGCATCTCAAGGGCTATCTGAAGACCGTAGCTGCTGCCAGCTTCAGGGCCAAGGAACTGGTTGAAAATCTGTTAAGATTTTCCCGGGGGGATAGACGCAAAAAAGAGAAGCTTTACCTGCACAAGCAGTTAGCAGAGCATGTTAAATTGATCAGAGGAATGATTCCATCCTCGGTAATAGTCAAGACCGATATCAGGGAGATCTCGGCACCCATTAAGGCAGATGCTGCAGAGCTAAACGAAATCATGATGAACTTCTGCACCAATGCCATCCATGCTATGGATGAAAAGGGAGATTTGACCATTGGATGCAGGGAGATAGAGATCGGGAACTCCATATCTAAAAAATGGCCTGCTGCCAAACCTGGGAAATATGCAGAGGTGTGGGTGAGCGATACAGGTTGCGGCATGGACAAACGAACACTGGACCGTATCTTTGACCCATATTTTACTACCAAGGGGCCAGAAAAGGGTACAGGTCTCGGCCTGGCCATGGTATTCAGAGCAGTTCATGACAACTCCGGACATATACACGTTGACTCTGTTCCTGGACAGGGCACCACCTTCAGAGTAATTTTTCCCCTTGTTCAGGCAAACCATAATGGTGAAAACAACAATGGTAACATCTTCTGGGCAGGGTCCAACTCCAGCCTGAAAGGGATGAAGATACTCCTGGTTGATGATGAAGAGAGTATTTTGATGTTGGCCAATGAATTCCTTACAATGAAAGGGGCTGAAGTCACTGCCACTGCCAATCCAAAGAATGCACTGGAGCTTCTCAAAAAGATGGAAGCGCCGCCAGATCTGCTCATAACCGATCTCACCATGCCTCACATGACAGGTGATCAGTTGGCCAGCAGTGCCAGGGCACTCTTTCCTGCCCTGCCTGTCATCATAATCACAGGTTATGGACACCAGATAGAGGCTGTCCAGCATGATTATCTCATGGTCAAAAAACCTTTCAAGATGAGTGAACTGATAGAGGCCATTGAGACAATCATGATCCAAACACAGCCTAAAAAGAGGGCGGAATCTCCCTGATCCCAAACATGCAATGCAGGCATTGGGTATCAGATCACCTTTGCCAGGCTCACAAACCCTGATACAGCTACATTTTCTGCCCTGATGTCCGGTTTTATCCCTGCGTTTTCAAGGGATTTTGTTACGACCTCTCTACTCAGGCCAAGCCCGGATGCCAAGGTGTTCACCAGTTTCTTTCTACGCTGGGAAAAGGCTGCCTTCACCACTCTGAGAAATCTCTTGTCCAGGGTCTTGGCCTCAAATGGAGATGGTCTGAAGGAGAATGAGACAACGGAAGAGACAACTTTGGGCCTTGGAGAGAACAGAGTAGGCGGAATATCCATGACCCTCTGAACATCTGCCCTGTATTGCGAGATGACCGAGAGTATGCCGTAATCACGTGATCCCGGCCTGGCAGAGATCCGGCAAGCTACCTCTTTTTGGAACATTAGCAGGGCACTACTTATCCAGTCTGCCTGATCCAC
>JALSKY010000322.1 GCA_026988585.1 Deltaproteobacteria bacterium | reverse complement strand
CAATCATTCCAAAGGCAGGAGCTGCATCTCCTATTGCATCAAAAACCCCTTTTCCAAGTGCATGGCGTTCAAGGGTCAGATCTATCTCCTTTTCCAGGACCTCCTGGATGAACTCGGCCTCATGCCCATCAACGCAATACATTATGGCCTTTTTCAGAAAGGGATCGTCCACCGGCTGCTTTTCAAGCTTCAGCAACCCCTCTTTACGAGCGATGTTGGACAGGGTTACTATCTCCTGTATAAGCTCCTCTGGCGGTTTAGTCTTGGCAAAGAAGGCCTTCATGGCAACGCTGGTGGTATTGATAACGTCGGCCAGGGTAAACCGGATTAAGGTGGCAGCTATTGCTCCGCCAACAACAATCAAGACTGACGGGATATCCACAAATGCCCCGAGGCTGCCACCAAGCAATATGGCTGTTACTATAAGGCCTGCACCGACTACCAGACCTGCAACGGTTCCTATATCCATCTCTTTTCGTCCATTCTCTCCTGATCAAAATCCGATGAAGACAGCCACAAAAAGGATTGAGCGATAAATCTCCACTCTCTCTACTGGTAAATCGGAACAACGAACGGTTTTATAAAGTGGAAGGCAGGGATTTTTTTAATTTTCAGGCCGTTGAACCAGGAGAGGGGCATGGAAGGATTCAAAAAATTATTAAAAATCAGTTGGCCTGTCCCGAAATTTAGATCCCAGGACTTGCCGAAGATGCCAGGCGAAGGGCTTCCTGACCTGCCACGGCAGCTCATCTACTTGAAAACCAAACAGATTCGATAAAATTGTGATCCACTTACAGATTCAAAAGCCTGAAGGAGTTAGCGCTAACGGAACTTCGCAGTTCAGGTAGGGAGAAAAAGGGAATTACTATATGAATTACACAATAATTCAGAGCGATTAATGTATAAATCGGATTTGTGTGCATTTCCTGAACAGAAGGCAATCAAAAGAGTTCTGTTGACTCTCAATATGGAGAGGGATCCAGAAGAACCTTCAAAGTCTTCAACGGATTAGCACCCTTCTTGAGATATTCAGGCGCATAGATCTGCATTTCCAGTTCCATCAGTGCGGCAAGGATCTGCAAGAATCTGTCCTGATCCCTTGCATCCAGTTGAAGCTCCATCTGCTCCATCAGATATTGCCTGGCCCTCTTACGTATCTCCCTGGTATCCTTGCCCTTGGCGATATCCCTTGAGGAAGAGTTGCCCGCCCTTTGCAACCTAAGGGACAACCCCTTGAGATAACGGGTAAAATATCCAAGAAGTGGGGCAGCAGGTGAATCAGGAAAAGATGGCGGAAAGAGGATTGAAATAGCCGCTCCGACCTCCTGAAGGATCTCCCTGCCAGCAGGGTAGCTACCAAATCCCTCTTTAGCAGATGCGTACTCCTTGCTGAATGAACAGAAGGCCTGGTAGGAGAGTGCTATATGATTCATGAGTTCTTCAGAACACCTCACTAAATCACGCCTGATCTGTGCCAGCAATCTATCCAGATCCGACTGCTTAGTGATTAAAGAGACAGGCGAGAATGGGTCTATTCTATCCAGAACGCACTGCCTCACAATGAGATTAAAGCAGTTGTCCATCACTGTCCTGGGCCAGCCGCGTGCCTTACGCATGGTGGTTGATGAATGAACAGCCTGCTTTGGCCCTGCAAACCTTGGAATTACAGATCGCTTTATATGGCTGAGCTCCTTGTTCAGCCTGAAACAGGCTATATGATGGATGGCCCTGACACTCTCCCGGTCCCTTTCTGCCCTCTCAACAAAAAGAGTGATCCGAACAGTTTTACCATCCATGAGTTTCAGCCCTGGATAGGCCATTAATCTGCCCTTCTGCTTGAGCAGGAGAGTATCAGGTAGTTCAGGTATCGAATAGGGTGTTGAAAGCTCCTGTTCCCACTCCGCGGCTGCCTGTTTCCATTCAGGCTGCCTTGTTATCTGGTCCCTTGCGCAGGAGTTGAGGCTGTGCTTCAACTGGTCCAGGTCACGACCGGAGGCGATGACCTCTCCGGAGAGATCGAGAACCTCAAATCTCATGAGCAGATGTAATGGAAAGGCTGTTGTGGCAAAACTCTCTTTAAGATCCACCCTGTGCCCTGTCTTTTCTATGATAAGCTCCTGAAGTCTTAGAAATAGGTCCCCATCACCAAAAGAGAATTTCTCAATAAATTCAACAGCACTCTGGCTGATGGGCAGCAAATTTTTCCGAATGGGGGATGGCAGGTTCTTGAGGATAAACTCCACCTTCTCCTGGAGCATTCCAGGCACCAGCCACTGAAAGGGTTCAGGCTCCAGTTCATTGAGAATTGTCAGGGGGATTCGGCAGGTTATACCATCTTCCTGTTCACCAGGGGCAAATCTGTAAACAAGAGGTAACTCATGACCTGATGAGTTGATAAATCCGGGAAACTGAGCCAGATCAGCAGAGACATCCCTTTTGAGGAGGGTTTCCCGATCGATCAGAAACAGATCTTCCAGACCGGTCTCTCTCAGGGCACGGCGAAAGGTGAGTTCATCAACCACCTCTCTGCCGGCCTTTTCCTCCAGCATCTTCAAACGCTCCCTGTAAAACCCGATGAGCACCTCCTGCTCAGCGAGATAACCATGAGACCTGGTCCTGTCCTCGATCTCCTGCAGTTCCCGGATCAGAAGTATATTATGCTTGACGAAACGGTATCTGTATCGAAGCTGGTGCAGCGACAAGCCCTCCCGGATAAACAGCTCCCTGGCCATGGCAGGATCCAGGCCCTTGAGACCGCGCCTCCTGCCTTTCACTACAGGAAGGCCATAAAGTGTGATGTTTTCTGTGACCAGGGCCTCTCCCCTGGCCCTGGACCACCAAGGTTCACCAAGGGACCTGCGGCAGAGATGTTTTCCAAGCTCCTCGGCCCATGCAGGATCAACCGGGGCAACAGATCTGGCGAAAAGCCTGGAAGTGCGTACCTGCTGTGCTGAGACTATCCACTGGGGAGCCTTCTTGAACAGGGCCGATCCTGGAAAGATAAAGATCTCCTTTCCCTTTGCGCCGCGATATCCATCTCCTTTATCCTGTTTAATTGCCAGATTACCAAGAAATCCGGCCAGAATGGAACGGTGCAGAGGATCAGAATTCTCCCTTACCATTTCCATACATGAGGTTTCTATGGAGAGCTGAAGTTTGATCCCTATATCAGAGAGCTGTCTTGCCAGCTGCGATACCAGATCCGTCCACTCATTCATACGCACATAAGAGATATAACTCTTTTTACAAAAACGCCTGAGAGCCCCCTTGCTATCCTTGGTTTTCCTGGCCTGATACCTGTCCCAGATATTGAGTATGGTAAGGAAATCGGACCTCTCATCCAGGAATATCCTGTGAGCCTGTCTGGCCTTTTCCTGATCTTCAGGCGGAAACTGCCTGGGATCCTGAATGGAAAGGGCTGCAGATACCACCAGTGCCGGAAGGAGAACACCGTCCTGCCTGGCCTGCAGGATTACTGCAGAAAGCCGTGGGTCTATAGGAAGCCGGGACATCTGCCTGCCCCGCCGGGTCAGAACCAGCCGGCCGCTTCTGTCCGTCTTGACTGCCCCCAGTTCCTTCAGGGTGTGAAGGGCCTCCTTGAGCGCCTTCCGGTCAGGGGGATCGACAAAGGGAAAATCCTCTACCGGTTCCTGGCCAAGACTGATGAGACGAAGCACTACTTCAGCGAGGCTGCAGCGCAAGATCTCCGGCGGAGTAAACGCCGGCATAGACTCAAACTCCTCCTGACTGTAAAGCCTGATGCAGAGCCCTGCTTCAACTCGTCCGGCACGCCCTGCCCTCTGGGCCGCACTTGCCTGGCTGATCCTCTCCACAGGAAGGTTAGTGGTATGGGTGTTGACATTGTACTGGCTGATCCTGGCAAGTCCGGAATCTATCACATACCTTATGCCAGGGACCGTTATGGATGTTTCTGCTATGTTTGTAGCCACAAGTATCTTCTGAACAGGAAAACTCCGAAAGACCCGCTCCTGCGCCTCTTTGGTAAGCCTGCCAAAAAGGGGAAGAACCACCGCATCCTTGCCAAGCCGGCCATCCAACATCTTTACCGTCTGGTGTATCTCTGCCTCTGTAGGCATAAAGATTAGAATGTCACCAAAAGGATCAATGGACCTTATATCTTCCACTGCAAGAACTGCCTTTTCCGGTATGGTGAGGTCGGCGCTATCCGGCAAGTGATCATAAGGCCGATAAACTATCTCAACAGGATAGGTTCGCCCGGATACCTGAATAAGTGGAGGATTGTCAAAGGCGTGCAGTATCCTCTCCAGATCCATTGTGGCAGAGGTGATGATAACCCGGAGATCCTCTCTCTTTGGGAGAATCTTCTTGAGCAGCCCAAGGATCAGATCTATGTTCAGGCTCCTCTCATGGGCCTCATCCACGATGATTGTATCATACCTGTTCAGCAGTCTGTCATGCTGGATTTCAGACAAAAGAATCCCGTCAGTCATGAACTTGATGCGGGTCTTGGGGCCGGTCTTCTGTGCAAACCTGATCTTGTATCCTACTGTCCCCTGGGGACAGGTAGAAGCAAGCTCCCTGGCAACCCTTGCAGCCACCGATGTAGCGGCTATTCTTCTGGGCTGGGTCACCCCTATCAGCCTCTTTTGACCTCTTCCAGCAGCGAGACATAGCTTGGGGAGCTGGGTGGATTTACCCGATCCGGTATCACCGGTAACTACAACAACCTGGTTTTTCGCCACGGCTCTGATAATCTCATCCCAGGCATGGCATATTGGCAGGTCCGATTCACACCCTATCCCATGGGATGGAGAGTCATGCTGCCCGTGTTGCATTGGAGAAGGATTGAGATTGTCTCCTCCTGACCTGAGGGAGCGGGAAGGCCTGGTTCCTGACCCGGCTCTTCTGCCAGAGCCTATGCCTTTGCCATTCCTGGCATCCTCTGATCTATGCAGGAGAGGGTTTTCCTTTTTCAACTTGAATGATTGACAGAATCAGAAGGCAAGAAACGGGTTGGTGCGTTTTTGATTACCAAGGGTGTCTGTAGGCCTTGGCCCGTAATCATGGCCTGGCAATATGATAGTCTCATCAGGGAGAGGCATGATCCTGGTCAGCAAGCTCTGCTTCAGCAGGTCGAAAGAGCCGCCTGGGAGATCAGTCCTGCCGGCAGCATCAATAAACAGAGTATCCCCAGTTATGAGATAGCCGTGACCATAGAGACAGATGGAACCGGGAGAGTGACCTGGTGTGTGGATCACCTTGAAGGTCAATTGACCAATCCTGATCTCCTGATTATCCTGGAGAAAGCCATCTGCAGGAGGTGCCGGCTCAAAACCCCATGCAGTAAACATGGCTGCAACATCCTCTCTGCGAAACAGCTCATCATCTGCCTGATGCATCAATACCGGCGCACCAGTCAAGGCCTTCATCCTGCTGTTTCCACAGGTATGATCCGGGTGTCCATGAGTATTTACTATTGCAAGCAGATCCAACCCAAGATCACCAATGGTTTTGGCCAGCAGATCTTCACT
>JALSKY010000321.1 GCA_026988585.1 Deltaproteobacteria bacterium | reverse complement strand
GCCGATTTGCGGCAGTTTACCTGCCCCAAATACCACCAGGATTATAAATAGAATAATCAGCAGCTCTGGCAATCCCAACCCAAACATTGTCATTCTCCCCTTGTTGCAACAGTGAACATCAGAATAATGGCAGAATCTGTGGATGTCAATTATTAGGCTCTCAACTTCCTCTGTTAAATTTTATACTCACAAAATCAACAAGTTATACTTAGATAAAATCCAGGTTAATAAGTTAAACCGAACAACTGTTGAGCAGAATTCATCCATAACCTTTTGAAACGTCAGATACTATCGTCTGAAAACAATCGCCGGGAACAGAGTTTCTTTTTCAGCACCAGTTTTACAGGAGAAGTCCGAACAAGAATAGACAGTTGTA
Source organism: Deltaproteobacteria bacterium (assembly GCA_026988585.1). Classification (GTDB taxonomy): domain Bacteria; phylum Desulfobacterota; class Dissulfuribacteria; order Dissulfuribacterales; family QOAL01; genus JALSKY01. Next base: position 5,158 of record JALSKY010000321.1, on the reverse strand, counting down.
CTTGCCGAAAGGCGCCAGGAAGGCCCCAGTGAAAATTGAAGCACTTGATAGAGGCTGAACTGCATAACCCGAGATGGAACAGGGAACAATGAGCCTTCCAGGTTCAAAGCCCCAACTTTTTCATCTTGTTCAGCAGGGTCTTGTAACTCACCTTTAGGCTCCGGGCGGTAGCAGCCTTATTGTAGCGATTCTCCTCCAGGGCCCGCTTTATCAGTTCCCTCTCCTTCTCCATGGCCGAGGCCCTCGATTCTGTCCAGAAATCTGCTGTACCAGAAGCATTGCCTGTGTCCATGCATGAAGATCCTCCAGAAAGAATGAACCGTTCCAGAACCGAGGCACCTATCCGCCCCTTGGCGACCACAGCAACCCTGTCCAAAACATTGAACAGCTCCCGGACGTTTCCCGGAAAATCATACTGTTTCAAAATGTCAACACCGTCAGAATCCAGACACAGCTCCATTCCGAGAAGACCTCTAAGCCCTTTAAGATGGTGACGGGCAAGGGGCTCTATATCCTCAGGCCGCCTCCTGAGGGGCGGGATCTCCATGGGAAAGGTAGAAAGACGATAGTAAAGATCCTGGCGAAAGCCACCCTGCCTGACCAAATCCTGAAGATTCCGATTGGTGGCAGCAACTATCCTGGCACTGCTCCGCTTTTCAGTATTACAGCCTATGGGCATGAAGGCACCGGAATCCAGAAAACGGAGCAGCTTTGCCTGGAGATCCAGGGGAAGTTCTCCTATCTCATCCAGGAACAGGGTGCCCCTGTCTGCAGCCTCAACCAGCCCCTTTCTCCCCTCCACTGCACCGGTAAAACTGCCCCTGGTATGACCAAAGAGTATGGAGTCAGCAAGCTGCTCAGGAAGGCTGGCACAGTTCAGTGTTATCATCTTATCTCTTCCGCTCCTGGAATGGATATATCTTGCCAAAACCTCCTTGCCCACACCTGTCTCACCGGTTATGAGCACGGGAAACGGAGTGGAGGCTACCTGGTCTGCCAGGGCCATTAGCTCCTTCATGACAGGAGAGTTGCAGATAAGATCTCCTGAAGAAGATGAGATCCCGCCAGCGGGGATCAGGTCCAGAAAGCGCTGCAGCAGTGCCTCCAGGTCAACAGGCTTTTCCAGAAAATCAGCAGCACCCAGCTTCAGGGCATCCACTGCCTTCTGAACAGTGCCATAGGCCGTTACCACTATGACCACAGAATCCTGTGAACGCCTCATTATGGCAGGGATAAGGGATATGCCTTCACCATCCGGAAGCTGCAGATCCAGCAGATATCCGCTATAGCCCTGCTTGATGGCATAGTGGGCATCCCGGACAGAGTGTACCACATCGGCCATGAACCGCTGGGATAGGGCCTCGTTGAAAAGATCTGCCAGTTTCCGGTTGTCTTCTACTATCAGGATCTTCTGCTTCATTGGTTAGGCATAACAGGAGATTCTGCTTGCAGAGTCCAGTCTGAAACCGTTCTGCAAAGAAAAGGTTCTCTCCTGTTACCTGTTATCGGCAGGTTTTTCTAAACCTTGAGCATAGTAGAGAAGGGACGGGATATTCCACCCGTTACGGCCGTTGAAAGACCGGATGAACTTAAACGAAGAAACATCTTGAAAAAACAACCACGGCGTTGTTGAGATACTATGCTGCCTTGCTGCTTCTGTAACGCCTCAAAAGCACTACAGCCAGGACAAAGGCCAGCACCAGACCACCGAGTACTCCCATCTCAATCATGAGATTATCAAAACTCACATGCTTACCTGTAGCTCCATGAGATATCTCCAGGGTTATTATGAGCATCCGCCGGATAAAAGCGATTATACCCACCATAAGGAAGGGCTCCACACAACTGAGATGAAACTCCTCTCCAAAGATGATCTGAATGGTATGCATGATCTCAAGAAACATCAGGGCCAACAGCAGCCTGTCCACTGCTATCAGGGCCACATGGGAGATGGTAGTGCCCTCATGGTGCAACAGATCAGTAAAACTCTTGAATGCATCAAAGAGCACCAGTGCTGCCGCAATCATCAGGGCAATTGTGACAAATCCGTAAAGCCATCGCTGGACCGAGAGATAACTGGACTGCAGCCAGATATCCAAGGCTGACCTCTTTGGTGTAACAGTACTCATAACCAATAATTCCTCCTGGAGTTTTTTATTATAAAGATTAACAAGATAAAAAATATCTTTAATCTATCAAAAGCCTGAGGGCAACAAAAAAATCTTTTCTTTCAAAAAAACTGCCTGTGCCTGCATTAACCTGGGATAAGAGATATGCGGAACCCAGATCTGATTAAATTATAGCAGATAATGACAAAAGGATTCAGTTTGGAAAATCAAACAGAGAAAGATTGGAGAGAAGGATGGTACAGACTGGAACTGCAGGCGCTGACAGTGTCAACCAAATCACTTTTACAGAAAAATCTTCCCAGGATTCATTATGCCCCTGGGATCGAACAGCCCTTTAAGACGTTTCTGTAAATCTACAAGCCCTGCCGTCTGCTCAAGAGAAAGGTACTCCATCTTGGATATACCTATGCCATGTTCCCCAGATATGGTGCCTCCAAGTTCAACGGCCTTTGACATTATGCTGCCAATCACCGCCCTTATGAGTTCCTGATCCCCGGCAGCCCCCTCCCTGAGCAGGAGATTCACATGAAGGTTTCCATCACCGGCATGCCCAAAGGCCAGAATAGTTGCATCATCTGTAGATATGGACTCCAGGAACTGAAGCATCTCCACCAGTGCATGCCTTGGCACACAGATATCCTCACTGACCTTTTTACTGAAACCGAGACGCTTTATAGCCGGAGACATCCCCCGCCTTGCCTGCCAGACCTGCTCAACAGCACGCTGATCTTCAAGGATCCTGGCCATGAGGCATCTGCCAGCCTTCATCACATCTACCACCTGGTTTGCTTCAAAAGCCGCTGACTCTTCAGAGCCATCCAGTTCCACCAGCAACATTGCAGCGGCATCGCCATCTACAGGAAAAGGCAACAGGTGCCTGATGGCCTGGAGACTCAGCCGATCCAGAAACTCGGCACAACGCGGCACCACAGAGGCCTGGAAAAACCCGGTTACACAATCAAGTGCATCTGCCCCAGTGGGATAGAGGGCTACACAGGTCACCACCTTAAGGGGCATTGGGAGCAACCTCAGCGTTATGGATGTAATAAAACCAAGACACCCTTCAGATCCAGTAACCAACCTGGCAAGATCGAATCCCACAACAGATTTGGCGGTTTGGGCACCAAGATTCAGGAGAGAGCCATCCGGCAGGGCTAACTGGACGGCACGCACATAATCCCGGGTTACACCATATTTGACTGCCCTTGCACCACCTGCACATGTGGCCACATTTCCTCCAATGGTACAGAATGCAAGGCTTGCCGGATCTGGCGGATAGAAGAGCCCCTCTGATGAGATACGATTCTGCAGATCTCCTGTTATCACCCCTGGTCCAACCCGGCAGCTCAGGTCAACAAGACTTGTCATGGAGATGCGGTTCATCCTGACAGCAGCTATAACCACACCTCCCTGCACAGGGATGCTGCCTCCTACAGTCCCTGTACCAGCACCACGCGGAACAACTGGAATTCCATCCTGAGCACAAATATCAAGGATCTTGGCTACCTGTTCGGCCCGCTCAGGCAGAAGTACCAGATCAGGCACAGCACTGTACCCGCCTGCATCCTGGGAATAGCAGATGAGGTCGGCAGGAGAGTCCAGGACCCACTCCTTTCCCAAGATCTTTCTGAACCTGGCCTTGAGGCCTCTGGAGATATTGACGGAGGTCACGTTACGCAAGCCTGGCCCCAAAAGATTCAGACCCGAACTGTTATTTCAATCCGATTATGCAACTCTCAGGCCTATGGGAGATGCAGTAAAAAAGCCTTTTCATAACGCATCCTGAGTACATAATTGAGATTCAAGATCTGAAAACAGCATTTTCTCAGCTCTTTTTCCATTTCCTCTTTTCAAGCTGTTCCAACAGGTATTTGAGCTGATGTCTGAACTTGGGCGACTCCCTGAGCTGTTTCTCTATCTTCTTCACAGAATGGATCACTGTGGCATGATCCCTGTTGAACTCCCGGCCAATGGTCTCAAGAGAGGAATCTGTCTCCTTCCTTGCAACATACATGGCTATCTGCCGGGGCAGTGAAACCGCCTTTCTCCGGGAACGGGAACGGATCTGCTGGGCAGTCACATTGAAATGTGTGCAGACCAGGTCTGTTATCATGGAGATGGTTACAGGACCAGGATCTCCCACTAACTCATGTATTACTTCCCGGGCAAGGGAGAGATCTATAGGCCTCCTGAGCAGTGATGACTTGGCAATGAGACCAATGACTGCGCTCTCTATCTTCCGAATATCACCGGTGAGATACTGGGCCAGATACTCCACGGTCTCCGGGTTCAGGTCAACTCCCTGATTTCGTGCCTTCCTGGCAACGATCTTTTTCCTGGTGTCATAATCCGGCGGATTTATGGAGACCAGCATACCTGCTGAAAGCCTTGACCGCAGGGCATCAGAGAGCTTGGGAATCTGCCTCGGCAGATCACAACCGGTAAACACAATGGTCTTGCCTGCATCCATAAGGGGATCGAGGGCCAGGGCAAGCTCCGTCTGGGTCCTCTCCCTGCCGGACAGGGAGTTTACCTGTTCGATGAGCAGGGCATCACAACCCTTTAGAAAACGCTCCTTGAACTGCTCCAGCCTGCTGTTCTTTATGGCGCTCACCATCTGCTGGGTGAAATCGTTGGCAGTCATGTAACACAGCCTTCTTCCAGGATCCCGCTCCCGAAGCCTTCTGCCTACAGCCTGAACAAGATGGCTCTTGCCAAGCCCGGATTTGGCATGAAGATAAAGGACGCTGCTGGAGCTGGAATCCTCATTTGCAGTGGCAAGACATGCAGCATAAGCAAACTGGTTGGAGCTGCCCACGACAAACTCCTCAAATGTGTATCTGTCACAAAACCGTGGCTGCTCGAGTTCTGTAGGAGCAAATCTCGGGAGGTGGAGTTGGCCCCTGGCAGTCTCCTTGACCTTTTCCACAGGTAGCAGCCTGATCTTGCAGGGCCTTGACCCGGAAGCAAGTTCCTGGGCAATCATTGGAAGATAATGTTCCTGAACATATGTGCCAAAAAACTGATTG
>JALSKY010000320.1 GCA_026988585.1 Deltaproteobacteria bacterium | reverse complement strand
AAGAGAGACCAGGTGGCAATATCTGTTTCCTGCCAAAAAACTGGCAGAAGATCCCAGGACAGGTGAGATCCGTCGTTTCCACGTTCTGGAGTCCGGCCTTCAGAAGGCGATAAAGCGGGCCGCCAACAAAGCAGGGTTTGAAAAAAGAGTGACATGTCACACCCTCAGGCACAGCTTTGCAACTCACATGCTGGAAAATGGGATAAACATCCGGGTATTGCAGGAACTTATGGGGCACCAGGATCTAAAGACAACAGAGAGCTACACCCATGTCATGGACAGGGATATAGCCCGGATGGTGAGTCCTCTTGATGCGTAAACCGGGATTAAGGTTTTCCTTGGAGTTTCCCGTCCGCCAGTCGGCGGGCGGGAAATGTCTGTGTCCGTCTGTGTCTGTCGAGCGAAGCGGGTGGTTAAACAGCCTTACTCCCGAAGCTATGAGCCTTTACGGGCCTGAATTTAAAACCCTCGGGCTGCATAATTCAGGCTGAAGTGTATTTTTTGAGATCACCTGTCAAAGCCCCTGCAGCAGGGCATCATACCTCTGCACATCTCTTACAAGCCCCCGCTTTTCTGCCCCCTGCTTCAATATCCACAGCTTGTTTCTGAGCACCTTCTTGAGCTCTGCAATCCTTCTTCTGTCTCTTTCCTGGACAAGGGCCTGACGCAGGGCCTCTACCCGAAACCGGTCCAGAACCGGCACCGTCCGTGAGAGCTGGTCAGGATGCCCTCCATACTTTATCAGGTTTGGTTCCGGATCAAGCCCCACAGGGAAAAAGCGGGTTATCCTGAGCCACAGATCATAATCTTCACAGGCTGGGAAATCCTCACGAAACGGCCCCATGAGCTCAAAGAGCCGCCGGCTGAACATCACTGCAGACGGGCTTATCATGCACCGTTCAAGGCTGATATCCCATATCCACCCCTCCTGCTTCAAGTGATATTTCCTTCTGTTTACCCGCCTCCCGTTCCGGATCCAGATCTCATCACACTGAGATATCTCAAAAAATGGATTCTGCCTGTGAAACTCTGACAGAGACTGAAGCATCCCAGGCTTCCACTCATCATCAGAATCAAGGAGTGCTATCCACTGGCCTGTGCTATGCCCTATTCCAATGTTTCTGGCCCTGGCCACGCCGCCATGCTGGTCCATGCGGATGAGATGCACTGCCTGGCCAAATCTCTTCTCCACCTGCATGGCTGTATCATCCTTAGAGCAGTCATCCACCACTATCAGCTCCCTTGGGGGCTGGATCTGGGACAACACGGAATCTATGGCCCTTACCACCTTTTGAGGCCTGTTTCTCACTGGAATTACGACAGATACCTGGTCATGACCGCATAGAAGTGGAGACAGCAGCCTGGCAAACCTGTCCCTGATCAAGGAGAGATTGTCATAAAAGAGAGATTCGTCATCACAGAAGTCACTCACCGCCTTTACTGTATAAAAGGGGATATTGTATTGTTCAAATACCTCTGCCTGAAAGCCTGCCTCCATATCCACGGCAATGCCCTTTTTCCCAAAATAGACCCCGGATGCTGCATCACCAGAAAGGTCCCCGGAAAGCAGGGGTTCAGAGAGAGAGATCAGGGTTGAGATATCATGGACAGGACAGTTGCTGGCCGGGGCAATAGGAAAATACCGATCCTGCACCATATTAAAGCCCCTGTCAGGGACTAAAATCTCCGCGGGATACAGCAGAGAACCAGGTGAAAACCGGGCATTGACTGGGCTCGAACCAGCCACTGTTTTCGGCAGGCCGGCTGTACCGAGATTCAGGACAAAAAGGGGAATATGTGGAGAAAGGGCCTGGCAGATGGCCTTGGCAGCCATGCGTGCCCTTTCCGGCCCCACACCTGTTATCACCACGGCTGCATTCACGCCAGATTGCTTAAACGATCTTGACTGCAAGATTCCGGATGCAACCGCCCTGGCAGAAAAGACGGGGATGCCCGCCTCCTTCAGCAGATCCAGGGGCAGCTCCTGTTCAAGGGCTGCAGTCATGATGAATTTGAGATTCCGACCAGTAGCTGCCATAAGGTCACATTCCATAAAAATACCATTGGCGCGGTTGATCACCTGGAAAAGAGAGAGAGCTGTTTTTCGCTGGTCTCAGAAAGATCCTTGAGTTCCCGGGCAGAGGGAAGATCATCGAGATTTTCCAGATGAAACAGCTCCAGGAATCTCCTGGTGGTTCCATAAAGAAGCGGCCTGCCGGGAAGATCCTTGCGACCTGTTATCCTGATGAGTTTACGGTCCAGAAGGCTGCGAATGATACCACTGGAATCCACCCCCCTGAGCTTTTCTATCTCGGCCCTGGTAACAGGCTGATGATACGCAATTGCAGCCAGGGTCTCAAGGGACGCCCGGCTCAACCGTTCCGGAGCCTTTCTGGCAGCCCGCTGAACCCAAAGGGTACAATCCACTTTGGTTTGGAGACGGTACCCCCCGGCCACCTGTGCCAGCTCTATTCCTCTATCCTCTTTATGCAGGGATAGCTCCAGGACAGAAATGGCCTGAAGTATCTGATCCCTGTCAGCCTCAGGGATCAGCTCACAAAACCTCTTGACCGGAACAGGATGCTCCGCACAGAAAAGAATTGCCTCTATGATTGCCCTAAGCCTTGAAGGTTCCAATGGATCTCTTCAACACCTTCATCAGAAGTAGTTACTGACCCGATAGCTGAATCGGAATGCCCACTATACCCGCATCTGGACAGGCAGGCCTGCTAAATAAGCAACTGCTCCGGTTACAGCTCTTCAACTACAACTGTTCCGCTGACCTTTATATCCTTGCCGGAATCATCAATAAAGGAGATATATCCCCCCTGCACCTCTATCTTGAACCTGCCTTCCCAACTCCTGATTACACGACCGTTGCAGTCATAAAGGGTTACCTTACGCTTCAATCCAATGATATCGCTTTTGAAATGTTTCAAATCCTTCCGCTGTCTCTCAGTGCAGCCAGAGACCAGGAACATGGTTATCAAGATCAACGGAAGGAGGCCCCATAGCCATCCCCTTCTTCTACAGACCATATCAATCCTCACCTTATCGTTCTCTTGTTTATCCATTACTGAACCGCCTCTGCACCAAGGCCAAGGGCCTTGATATTGGCATCTACAAACTTGGGTTTGACCACATTTTTTATGGTCTCCTCCATGACTGCTCTTGAAAAGGGGAGAATTCCGGTCCCTATAAGGGCGCCAAGCATTACCACATTTACTGCCTTTGCAGTACCAGCCTCTCTGGCCATGGCATCCGCATCTATGGCATGAAATCTGGCAAAATTCTTCTCCATAAAGGAAAACCACTCATCCATCTCAGGATATTCTGCCTGACCCAGTTTGACTGTAAAAGGTACGATTGGCCTGGTATTGGTTATAACAGTTGATTTACTGCTGCACTTGTTCAGTGAACGCAGAGTCTCCAGGGGCTCGAAACTCAAGAGCACATCGGCCTGCCCTCTTGAGATGATAGGGCTTTCAATACCACCCAACATTACTGCAGACTCTACCACTCCCCCTCTCTGGGCCATACCATGCACCTCACTTATCCTTACAGGAATATCCATGGTAATGGCTGCATGTCCAAGAAGCCTTGCTGCAAGCAGATTGCCCTGACCGCCTACACCGGTTATGAGAATACGTTTCCTGTCCATCATTTCTTCCTTCCCCCTGAAACCCGCTTCTTGTAAAGGACACAAGGAGCCTCTGAAAGCACCACACACACTCCGTCCATAGAAAGGATTTCCTTAAGTGCAGCTACGGCTTCCTGTTTCTTGTAGGGATTTATCCTGACAAAATTTTTCACACCCATTGCCTTTACTACATCTTCAATAGAAATAGTTGGCTTGTCAAACCCCGGCGGTTTGAGCCAGATGCCTGGATGGGGCTGCTGACCAGTCATGGCAGTAGTGCTGTTGTCCAGAATCACCAGGCAGAAGTTATGTTTGTTATGGACTGCACTGGCCAATGGTGAGAGACCGGAATGAAAAAAGGTGGAATCTCCGATAAATGAAACCACCTTCTGATCAGTAGCAGCTGAAAACCCTGCAGATGTACCCACACTTGAGCCCATACATGTGAGATAATCCGCCATCTTTATAGGCGGAAGAAGGGCAAGGGTATAACACCCAATATCTGAGGGATAGATGGTATTTTCCTCGATCCCAAGCTGTTTCAGTGCCTCTTTTACATTGTTGTAGGTCTCCCTGTGAGGACACCCTTTGCACATAGTAGGGGGTCTCATTGGGAGGTCGGGCATACCAGAAAGATCAGGGAGAACAGGTTCAGAAAAATCTTCATCTGTGAATTTTGCCACGACCCTGGCCACGTCTGTCGGCTGGAACTCATAGAGCCTGGGAAGATCTCCGCTTGCCTTTCCAAATACAGGAAGATCCATCTCTGCATCATCCAGCATGAGCCTGAGCTGCTCCTCCATCACCGGCTCCAGCTCCTCCACAACAAGGACCTTTTCCACTCCCTCAAGGGCATCCATCACGAATCTTTTGGGGAACGGGAGAGGAAACCCCATGACTACCAGCCTGACCCGGTCATGGACACCAAGGTCATTAACAGCATCCCTGACATGAGATACGGAAACACCGGAACAGAGAATTGCCCTGGGCCCATTCCCCTCAACCCGGTTGAAACCGGATGAAACCGCCATATCCTCGGCCCTATCCACCTGCTCCAGGAGCCACTTGTGTCTCTGCCTTGCCACAGCAGGTACAGGCACCCAGCGAAACAGCTCCTTCTGAAATCTGCCACGCCTCTTTACATCCTGGCAACGGTCTCCCATGATCACAGGGCCACTTACATGGGATGTCCTGGTGGTGGAACGGACAATAACCGGCAACTCCAATGCCTCTGAGATCTCAAAGGCCTCTATGGTCATATCCTTCATCTCCTGAGGTGATGAGGGCTCCAGCATGGGAAGATTTGCAAACCTGGCAAAGATCCGGCTGTCCTGTTCATTCTGGCTGGAATGCATACTGGGATCATCGGCAACAAAGATGACCATGCCACCCTTCACACCTATATAAGCCAGGGTCATCATCACATCAGAGGCCACATTCATTCCAACATGTTTCATGCAGGTAAAAGACCTGACGCCAGACGCTGCCGCTGCTGCAGCAACCTCCATGGCTACCTTTTCATTGGTGGAGAACTCAAAATAGATAGGGCTATCTTCCTCCTGTGCTATAAAAAAGAGGTTATTGCCGATCTCTGATGATGGCGTACCTGGGTAGGCTGCAGCAACCCCGCAACCTGCCTCCAGCAGGCCGCGCACCACTGCCTCGTTTCCAAGCAGCAATCTCCTCTCACCTGAACAATACTTGAGCAATGGGTGCATCTTTCTTCTTCCTTTCCAAGCCCTTTTCAGTTCGTCTCTATCTTCAACAGCCTGTTAAATTGTCCATCAAGTTCCGAGCTCTGCCATCTTTACTGTATCGGTGATGGCAAAACCGCTACCGGTCATGATCTCGGCAAGAGAGGCATCTGTGCCAAAGAGCTCCTTGATCCTGATCTCGCCCTTGTATTTTCCCGGGCCAAACCCCAGC
>JALSKY010000319.1 GCA_026988585.1 Deltaproteobacteria bacterium | reverse complement strand
ATGAGCTGGAGGTGGGCACAACACCCAAATGCATGTCAGGAATCAAGGAGCACTTCTTCCGGACCAACGTATGCGCCCCGGTTCAGGAGAGCCAGCAACAGATAGTCATAGCCATTGACAACCCCCATGATCTCATAAAAATAGACAATATCCAGAGGGTGCTGAAGGCCAAAAAATTTGAATTTGTGGTCTCCCTCAAGGAGGATATAGACAAGTTTATAGATTACTACTATGGCAAGTTCTCCATTGGCGGCGGAGAAGAAGGTGAGGATTCCGATGTCTTTGATCAGCTTGAGCTGGAGGAGATAGAGGAAGACTATGAAGAAGATGATGAGAGCATAGCATCCGATGGGGATAATGTGGTGGTCCAGATGGCCAACAAGATCATCGAGGATGCCTACATGAAAAATGCATCGGATATCCATATTGAAAGCCTGGCTGGCAGGCGCGGTGCCCTCATCAGGCTCAGGATAGATGGTGACTGTGTACAATATCAAACCATCCCGTTCAACTACAAAAAGGCCCTGGTATCCAGGATAAAGATCATGTCAAACCTGGATATCTCGGAGAAGCGGCTGCCCCAGGATGGCAAGATAAAATTCAGGTCCAGAACAGGCCGAACCATTGAGCTTCGTGTGGCCACCCTTCCCACAACGGAAAACAACGAGGATGTGGTGATGCGTATCCTGGCATCATCTGAGGCCATGCCCTTGGACAAGATAGGGATGCTCCCTGATAATCTGGCAAAACTCAAGCAGATACTGGAGATGCCCTATGGCCTCATCCTTGTGGTTGGGCCAACAGGTTCAGGTAAGACCACAACCCTTCACGCAGCCCTGGGATATATCAACAGACCGGAAAAGAAGATATGGACTGCTGAGGATCCTGTAGAAATCATGCAGGACGGACTTAGACAGGTACAGGTCAGGGCCAATATCGGGCTTGACTTTGCCCGGGTTCTCAGGGCATTCCTCAGGGCAGACCCGGATGTGATAATGGTTGGAGAAACCAGGGATGAAGAGACAGCAAATACGGTTATCGAGGCATCCCTTACAGGCCACCTGGTCTTTTCCACCCTGCACACAAACTCTGCCCCGGAAACGGTAACCAGGCTTCTCGGAATGGGGATGGATCCGTTCAACTTCTCCGATGCGCTCCTGGCAGTCCTGGCCCAACGGCTGGTAAAGCGACTCTGTTCCAAATGCAAGGAGCCATATACTCCAGACAGAGAGGAGAGAGAAAGAATACTCCATGAATATGGAGAACATCCTGTTTCCCCCCTCAAACCAGAAGAGATAGAGAATGCCACCCTCTACAGGCCAAAGGGATGCTCAGCCTGTAATAACACCGGTTACAAAGGAAGGCTGGCAATACATGAACTCCTGGTCTCCAATGATGATCTGAAAAAGCTTATCCAGAAAAACGCACCGGTAATGGAGATACGGGACAAGGCCCTTGATGCCGGCATGTTAACCCTGAAACAGGATGGAATCCAGAAGGTACTGCAAGGCGATACCGACCTGAAGCAGGTACTCAGGGCCTGTATAAAATAGAGTGAACAATCAAGAAGCCCAGGCCTGGCAAAAAAGGAAGAAAAACCTTCTTCTTAGAAAGAGGGAAAACAAGATCGGCAACAGATCAGAAAAGACGCTTCTGACGCCCTTTTTTCCCTGCCCTTCTCTTCCCGGGCCGGGCTAACCTAATAGTGCTGGCGCAGGAAGAGAGGGGCTTGAGAAAATCAGACGGAGGAAGAGGAGTGTGATCCACTCCGATTCTCTTCTCAGATCTGGTAAGGACGAGCTGTTCCGATGTCCTGGTAAGGGCCACATACAATAGCCTTTTCTCCTCGTCCGGGTCCCCCTTGTCCCAGGGAAGCACCCCCTGCTCCAGACCTGCCACGAAGACCATGGGGAACTCCCTTCCCTTGGCGGCATGTATGGTCATAAGGGTTACTGCCTCTACCTGGATATCCAGGGCATCCTGTTCAGCCCTGAGAAAAAGGGCAGGAGGCATTCCCCTGAGCCAGGACGAGACAGCAGCACGGGCCTGCTCATTCAGGTATGGACCGTCCATCTCCTGCTGTATCAAAGTGCCGGTGATGGTGTCTATAAAAAACTCAGCATTCCTGTCAGAGTTCCTGGCAGCAGATGCCAGTGATCTCAATCTGGCCAGTTCATCCTGGGGAATGGTCCTGCCCAGCAGATCTCTGACGATATTCTGGCGGAGTTCCAGGGCGGAGGAGTGAGCGCTCATCTCTATGAGCTGCAGCAGGGCATCCAGTGCAGCAAGTTCTTGCTGCAGCATGGGTGAACTCCTTTTACAGACCTGACAGGGAATTCCAACCCCTCTCAAGGCCTTCTCCAAGGGATGGGCCATCCAGTTAAACCTATAGAGTACGGCTATCTCGCCAAGCCCATACTGGATATCTCCACTCCCCATACCTGAATCCATCGCCTGAAAACTTAGCCCGCCAGCCAACTTTTCAATAGTATTGGCAATCCAGGAGGCCTCCTGAAAATCATTTCTGAAAGAGATCTGTTTTATCCCTGCCCTGGCTGAGGCCGGCCGAACAGACAGGAGTTTTTCCCCGTGTGCCGGAGGGATCAGCTTTGTGGCAGCGTCGAGCACTGCCTGCGGGCACCGATAAACCTGCTCCAGAAAGATCTCCTCTGCTCCTTGGAACTCCTGGAGGAACCTGGAAAGAGATTCACTGGATGCCCCACGAAAACCATATATGGCCTGATTTTCATCCCCTATCACGGTGACATTGCGGCAGATGGAATAGATAGTCTTGACCAGATGGAATTGGGCAGGACTCACATCCTGGAACTCATCCACCAGCAACACCCTGCAGGGAACAGGGGCCTGTTTCCCTTCCTGTTGAGGCCCATGAAGCCGGCGCAATACCGATATGGCATCCAGTATGAGATCATCATAATCCCTGAGATAGCTCTGCTTCAGGAGAGTGTGATAGCGATTCCATACTGTGAGAAAATCAGGACTGCACTCCTCCTCCTGAAAAAAAGGCTCCTGTTTATAGCGGGAAATGAGCTGAACAGTCTGAGAAACTGCGGTTGGAGAGGTATCCTGGCTGCCGCTCTGCGTCATGGCCTCACGCACAACAGCCCTCTGTTCCGTCTCATTCATCACCTGGAATGGGGAACTGCCAGGCTGGTTCCTGAGAAACCGCCATGCCCAGCCATGGAAGGTAGAGACCTGCAGATGCGCTCCTGCATCTTCCCTATCACCAGAGCAAGAGGAGTAGTCTTCGAAGAGGTTCCGGAGCCTCTCCGCCATCTCCATAGCGGCCTGACGTGTAAATGTGATGGCAAGTATGTCCTGGGAAGCGATACCCCTGTCCAATACCAGATGTGCTATCCTGTTCACCAGCACCCTGGTCTTTCCGGTTCCAGGCCCTGCCCTGACCAAAAGGGCCGGAGCCCCACTAACCACTGCGCTGAGCTGACTGGGATTCAGCCCCTGCAGCCAGATTTTCCCGGAATCGCTTCCCATTGGATAGCTCTCAAAGAAGGGGCTCTAAAGTTTGAGCAGATGCCTCTTTATCTTTCTTGTGGAAGTCTTGGGAAACTCCTCACTCATTATGAGGAACTCCTTTATCCGCTTGAAGGCCGCAAGGTGCCGGTTTACCTTCTGCACCTCCTGACCTATAAGTTCCTTCAACTCCTTATCTGAAGGGTTTTTGATTCCAGCCTGGGCAAGGGCCTCGAAATCAGGCACTATAACTGCGTGAACCTCCTCGCCATTGCTTCTCTTGGAAAGCTTTCCATAGACCATGGACTCAAAGATGAATCTGCTGCCGTTGAGGAGCGGCTCGATCTCTTCTGGATAGACATTCTTCCCTGCAGCAGTAACAATGAGGTTCTTGTGGCGCCCGGAGATAAAGATATATCCTTCATTATCAATATAACCGAGATCCCCCGTATAGAGCCAACCATCACGGTCGATGACCTTTTTGGTAGTCTCTGGATCATTGAAATAGCCCTTCGTTATCATGGGCCCGCGAAAGGCCAACTCGCCAATCCCATCCTGGCCAGGATCAACTACCTTCACATCCACTCCTACCAGTGGTTTGCCCACACTGGCATCCTTTGGAGCTTCAGCAGGATTTATTGATAGTACCGGGCTGGCCTCGGTAAGCCCATAACCCTGCAGGATAGTCAGGCCAAGCCTCCTGAAAAAAAGGGAGATATCAGGGGATAAAGGAGCTCCGCCAGAGATAAAAAACTTTATGGATCCAAACCCGGCCTTCTTCCTGAAGGATGCAAATATCCTCCTGCCGGCATTCCGCATTCCCATCTTCTCAGCAGTAAGTACTGCACGCCACATCCCTCTAAACACTGCACGCTTAGAAGCAGGAGCCTTTGCAACACCCCTTTTGATTCCTGCCATCATCTTCTGGTAGAGGAGCGGAACCCCAAATAGGATAGTGGCCCTGCTCCAGGCCAGATCCTCCATGATCTGCTTGGACTTTAAGCTCCTGGCATAAGTGATCCATGATCCCATATACAGGGGAAGCATGAAACCTGCCGTGAACTCGAAGGCATGATGGAGAGGGAGCACCGAAAGGAAGCGCTCCCTTCCAAGATCCAGATGATCGCCCACGGTATCATAGCAGGCGATGACATCAGAGACTATGTTCCAGTGGGAAAGCATTACCCCCTTTGGGGCCCCTGTAGTACCTGAGGTAAAGATCAGGGAGGCGATATCGTCTGGACCTGGCTCATGCCGCCCTTTCAGGAACCTGCGTTTTCCCTTGACGGACTTGAGATCATTCAGGGAAAACACCCCCTCAGGCAGGTCTCCAGGATCAAAATCCATACAGATGATATGATTCAATCCCTTGAAGGTGCCCCTGGCAGAGTCAAGAATCATGTCCAGAAAACGGGATGAAACGAAAATCGCCTTTACAGAGGCAGCAGCGATCAGGTGTTTAATCTCATTGGGACTCAAAAAGGAATCTATGGGCACATTGACCAACCCGGCTGTAGCTGCAGCAAGATAGGCCTTGCCCCATTCAGGGCTGTTGCCGCCAAGAATGGCACATCTTTCACCAGGTTTGAGCCCGAGCCCCTGAAGACCTGCAGATAGCTTCTCAACTTCAACAGACAGCTCTCTGTAGGTGATAGTGCGGTCACCATCCCGTGCCCTGTCAGTCAGTGCGGGATTGTCTGGAAACCGGCTGGCGGAACAGCGCAAAACATCGGGAATTGTCCTCACCCTTTTTAAAGGCACCGAACTGTTCATGAGTCAAAAAAATCTACCATGTTCAAGGTTCAACAATACTGATTTCTTCCATTATTTTATTCAGTGTTCTGCTAAAAAAGATTCACTCCTTATCTTGAATCTTTTCCATGACCACCCAGAGTGTACCGCTATATCTGTTCTGATATCTCTCTCCAGGGTATCTGAGTTTCCGCAAAAATCTAACCAAGCTATTTCGTGGTTTTTCAGTAACAAACATCTCTTTTATGTTCAAATTCTTTTCTGTTGCCTTGCCCGTAATAAAATCCCGCGCCTCAGCAAGGCTAAAAAACCACTTATGCCTGTCTTCAGGCTTATTGAGCGGTAAACCGTAGTGCCT
>JALSKY010000318.1 GCA_026988585.1 Deltaproteobacteria bacterium | reverse complement strand
TCTTTGAACCTGAATTTTTTTGCAAGCCTGAGCATGGCTTCGTTGTCCCTCAAGATATGCATCCACAAGGTCTTTATCCCCTGGTTTCTGGCAATCTCGATGGTTTTGTTCATCAATACTGTTCCAAGTCCCTGTCCTTGCCACGGATCTCCCACCGTGACTGCCATCTCTGCCTGGGTCCTGTCGCCCATGGCCGTAATCCGCCCAACTCCGATTATCCTCCTTTTCTCTCCCTCTTTCAATTCTGCAACTATAGCCAGTTCCCTGTCATAATCCACCTGACAGTAGGTGACCAGCTCCTCGTGGGTTATTTCCCGCTTGAGGTGAAAGAAACGCTGGATTACTGATTCCTCAGAAAGGGTATAAAACAGCTCTTCAAGCAGGGGTTCGTCCTCGGGAACTATTGCCCTGAGGGTTACCTTCATACCCTTGAGCTTGACTATTTCAGTATATTCCTGCGGATAAGGGCAGATACAGAGGTGGGTAGGGCAGCATGGCCCGTGAAAGACCTGGATTCCATCTTTCAGGGCATTCTCTTCAAGTATGATCCTGGCATCGAGGCAGACACCGTTTTGGGAGGTGAGATAGAAGGGGCTTATGTCCATCTCCTCTATCTGGGGAAAGTCTGTTACTAGTATGGAAAATCTTATCAAGGCCTCTTCCAGTACATTCAGGGCCAGATCCATGAAGTTGTTTTCCTTGAGATAGGAGTAGATCTTGGTGGATTCCATCAATCTTTTGGCAAGGGTCTGGTTGAAGGGAGGCAGCCCGGCTGCAATGTCCCGTTCTGCCTGTGAGAGCCGTCCTCCCAGCCCAAAAAGCAGGACTGAACCGAAGGTGGCATCCTTCTTAGCGCCAATGGCAAATTCCACACCAGGGGTTAAAACCATCTTCTGTATGGAAATTCCCTGGAAGCGGGCCCCTGGCTTGAACCTTTCCAACTGCTCCCTGATCTTGTTGAAGGCCTCTTCTACCCTGTTCTCATAGACATGCAGGATAACCCCTCTAACTTCACTTTTGAGCGGAGCATCTGGAGATTCCACCTTCATTGCCACAGGAAAGCCTATCTTTCTTCCTGCCTCCAGGGCCTCTTCCGGGGTTGTTGCAATGATGCTCCTGGGAGAGGCAAGGCCATAGGCCTTGAAGACCTGTTTGGCCTCTGTCTCGGTAAGTACAGTTCTTCCATCGTCAAGGGCTGCGGCAAAAATCCTTTTTGCCTTGTCTATGTCAGGGATGAAATCCTCAAGTATCCTGGAAGGTGTTTCAGAGAGGAGTCTGATATTTTCCCTGTGGGTGAACATGTTGATAAAGGCCCTGACTGCGTGTTCCGGGGTGACAAAGGTAGCGATTCCATTGATGTTCAGGAGTTCTCTCGCCTTTACAACGTTTTTGCTCCCCATCCAGCAGGCGTAGAGGGGTTTATTCCAGTTTTCATTGGCTACCTCGATCACCTTTTCAGCAGTAACTACAGGGTCTGTGGAATACTGTGGGGCAAGTATGGCAAGGACTGCATCGTTTGCATCATCCTCCATCAGGAGCCTGGTCACTCTCTGATAATCCTCCGGGGATACATGAGAGAGAACATCCACAGGGTTGGTAACATCCATGTTGAGCTCAATGATCTCTGAGATGCTTGCGGCGATCTCCGGCGAGACATGTGCCAGTTCACCGCCGCGGGCTATTAGGGTATCTATGGCCAGGACTGCTGGAGCTCCGGCATTGGATACTATTGCCAGCTTCTTGCCTGGAGGGGTAGGGAGTTTGGACAGGGCTTCAGAGGTGGTAAAGAGGTCCAGCATATCTTCAGCCCTCACCATGCCGGCTCTTTTAAAGGCTGCGTCATAGATGAGGTCCTCTCCGGCAATAGAGCCGAGACGGGTGAGTGAAACCATTGCAGATTCATGAAACCTGCCGCTCTTGACCACCACGATGGGTTTGGTCCTGGCAAAGGAGCGTGCAGCAGACAGGAATTTGCGGCCGCTGCTAACGGATTCCAGGTAGATAATAATCCCTCTGGTTTCCTGATGTGCACCAAGAAAATCTATGATGTCAGCCATATCCAGGTCTGCTTGCAGCCCGACACTGATAAACAGGCTGAAACCTACATGTTTTGAAACAGCATAATCCATTATGGCTGAGGCAAAGGTGGCACTTTGGGATATGAAGGCTATTCGGCCCTTTGGCGGAAGTTCAGGGGTGAGACTCATGTTCAGACTGGATGATGGGTGGATGATCCCAAGGCTGTTGGGACCGAGACATCGTATCTTATATCTTCTGGATGCAGACTGTATCTGTTCCAGTATTTTCCTAGGGTTCTTTGTTCGATTCAGGAAGTCAGGCGCATATATAACCGCGGCCCCAGCCTTGATTTTTCCGGCCTCTCTGATCCATTTCGGGGTGTCTTCATCGCAGGACATTATCAGTACCACGTCCGGTGAAACTGGAAGATGAGAGATGGAAGGATATGTCGGTATGGCACAAACCGATTCCATGTCACTCTTTACAGGAAAAATTGTGCCTTTGAAGCCTGAATTTATCAGGTTGGATATGATTGTCCTGCCCATGTCAGGAATGCAGGGGTTA
This sequence comes from Deltaproteobacteria bacterium, assembly GCA_026988585.1. Classification (GTDB taxonomy): domain Bacteria; phylum Desulfobacterota; class Dissulfuribacteria; order Dissulfuribacterales; family QOAL01; genus JALSKY01. The sequence continues at coordinate 3,025 of JALSKY010000318.1, read as the reverse complement.
TCACAAATTACAGCTATCCTTTTGGGTGATGTGAGTTTTTCAAATATATTCATTTTTCACCTGTTTTTTTGAGAAAACTATTTTAAGTTTTTGAGGATCGGATACCATCTTCATCATATTATTCCAGATCGTGTGGCCCGCAAGTTTGTCAATATTGTGGAAAAAGGGTAGATAAATAACCTTGTTTTTATAACTACTTGATAATGAAGCGGTTTTGGTCAAAGGAGTTGTTCAATGGTGAAATATTATAAAGGAAAAAAATTCCAGGAAGAATGGAAGCTTCTGACCCTGTACGAAAAGTTTGAGAAGATAATCTGTCTGGTCCTTTCTGTTTTTATAGCTCTGATAATCCTTTCTGCCATGTATCGCCTTGGTTATCACCTGCTTGCCATGATTTTTCAATACGGTGTGGATCCCCTTGATTACAAGACCTTTAAAAAGCTGTTTGGAATGGTCCTGATCGTTCTCATTGCCCTTGAGTTCAAACATTCCATAGTAAAGGTCGTGGTAAAAAATGAGAGTGTGGTCCAGGTGAAGACAGTGGTTCTCATCGCTCTCCTGGCCATTGCAAGGAAGATGATAATTCTCGATACCAAGGCCATGCCGGCCAATACCATTTTTGCACTTGCTGCAGTGATGCTGGCCCTTGGATTGGTGTATTGGCTTATGAGAGAACGTGATGACAGAAAAGAAGAGGCAGATGAAAATGAACAGGAGGAAGCTTAGAAAAGGGTAGGGAGAAGAGGGTAAAAGGCCCTGCTGATCATGATTGACGGGTCATGATCAGCAGGGCCTTTTTTCTTGTTGAGATGACCAGAACAGCATAAATCTCTAAATTCTGCTATTCCTATACAGTCTTAGCAGCCGCCGCCACAACTGTCACAGCCGCTTTCCGGTGTGCAACTGCTGCATCCGCCGCCGAAGATCTGGGTCATTTCCTCCACAGAGGGATCTCTGACTTCCTGAATTTCTATGTCAAAATGAAGCCTCTGGCCTGCAAGGGGGTGGTTGAAGTCTGCCTTTACTGCTTCATCAGTCACCTCCTTGACAGTGAACCGTACTGGTCCCTGGGGGGACTGTGCCTCAAAGGGCATACCAGGTTCGATCTTGGTGTCAGGAGGAAAGTTTGACCTGGGGATATCTTTCACCAGATCTTCCCTGAATTCACCATAGGCATCAGCTGGCTCAATGGTGAGTTGAACAGCGTCTCCCGCCTTTTTTCCCTTGATTCCCTGTTCAAGTCCAGGAATTACCATGCCAGCCCCACAGATGAAACCAAAGGGGGTATCTGTGGTTTCATCTACTGTCTCGCCAGAGTCCAGGGTGAGTTTGTAATTGATGGCTACATACTTGCGATCTTGAATTTCCATAAATATCTCCTAATAAGAATTGATAGTTAATCATAATAAGAATATAAAATCTTCGGGTCAAGGGATAAAATTTTTATATTTTCTGTATCAAAACTAATAAAATTTTGTAACTATGAGCTTAGTTCATTCTATTCTCTCTTTCATCCATGGATATGAATGAGTTGATAGCTACAATCAAGGCATGGATAACCACCTTTTCACTCAGTATTGTTTCTGGCCTCTTGTATTTATAATTGGAAAATGGATTGCTCAAAGATTGGTGTGTGCTACCATTAGCCTTCTTCTTGGCCATTTTCAGTGCGGTCGGTCTGGCACAGGCCTGATCTTCAGCAGGTGTATCTGTTAACGAAAAAGGACGCAAAAGAAGCTGATGGCGCTAGAGATTCAGGATAAAATAGTCAGGGCTCACTCCTGGGCCTGTTTTTTCAGTCCTGGCAGGCCCTTCTGTTTTACCACTCCCTGCTTCAGAGCGTTTTCAAGGTCAAGAATCCGGATACTTCCAGGATAATCCATTGTTGCATACCTGGTAATTCCAGTTATTTCATGTATTAGTTGTCCCAGTCTCTCCACCTGTTCGGTCATGGAGCGGATAATCTCTTTTCTCTTCTGGGCAGACAGGTCCTCCCTGGAAAGGAGATCACAGTGCAGTACCAGGGCTTGCATGGGCTGACTGAACTGGTGTGCTATGGTACCTGCCATTTCCAGAGCCCCTTCCAGGCGTTCCTTATCTGCCAGGCTTTTTTGGGCCTCCTTTATCTCTGTAATGTCTATGGCAAGCACGGCAATGTATTCAAGCCTTGGATTAGGTGTTACCGACAGCAGATACCATCTCCCGCCATCGCCCTCACGGTAACTTTCATCCTCTATTAAAAATTCTGTAGCCTTGTGCTCTCCGGTCCTTTTAGCGTCATCTGACATGGCTGTCAGGAGATTCCATATCCTGGGGCTGACACTGTCTCCCTCCATGAGCCAGTTTTTGGCGTTACTATTGGTCCAGAGCAGGTCTCCATCGTAGGATGTGAGAAAGAGGCTGGCACCAATAGCTGAAACAGCATTGCCAAGGAGTTCCCTTTCAATGGCGAGCTGCTGCTGCAGGCGGCGGTGTTCAATGGCAGTCTTTATCAGGTCGCTGAGTCGGAAAGGATCTACAGGTTTTTCGATATATGAAAACGCCCCGGATTTCACCGCATTCACGGCATCATCCACTGTGCCAAAGGCAGTCATGATAATGACAGGGATATCTGGAGCCTTTTCTTTGATCTTGTGGAGGAGATCGATTCCTTTGAGCTTGTCCATACGCTGATCAGTGAGCACCAGGTCATGATCATCAAACTGTTCCAGGGCCACCTCAGGATCATTGCATGCAGTGACCTGGAAATCCATGAGCTCCAGTCTCATTTTCAGGACGTCAAGGATCTCCCTGTCATCGTCCACCAGCAGAATTTTATCGGTTTGGAGTGTCATGTCCCTGATTAGTCCCCTGTTTTTGACCACGGTTTGTAAGACCAGAATGGATAACAGTTCAGATGCCGCCGGTTATGTCTGAAGAAAATCTGAAAGGCATCAATCCTGCCAGATAATCTTGGCATCTAAAAACATAAAAAGCAAGTAGAGCATCCTTTTTTAAAGAGTTTTTTATTATTTTTTTCTGCAAG
>JALSKY010000317.1 GCA_026988585.1 Deltaproteobacteria bacterium | reverse complement strand
TCACCCATTATACCAGACCGGGAACGGGCAATGCCCTCCCTGTTGTCAAGACCGCTTCGCTCTCTCCGTGCAGGGCTGAAATGCCTCCGGCGGGGCGGTTCCCTAAAGAAAAAAGAGAAGGCAAAAACCGGACAATTTATTTGTCAAAAAACCGGTCAACTTTATTTGTTGCTAACAGAAGTAACTAAAACTACCTGTCTGGGTGGCAAGTATGGAGGGATCAAGCTAAATGGCGCCAGATCGTGACGCACTCTGTTCAGGGGTCCCCTTTGGCCCTGGAGGTGGGCTTACCCTTATGGTAACCAGTGATGGATTAGAGGCCATCGTTACTGGTGACATAGACGGAAACAGTGCCTTTATAAAAAAAGATATGAGAACTGCCCTCAAAGAGATGGGGATAGTTTATGGAATTCTTCCAGAACCGGAACAAAGAGGAACAGAGCTCATTGTTGCCAGGGGAACCGGGCCGCAAAAAGGAGAAGACGCAAAAATCATCATAACAGCCAGGTCGTGGAGGGAAAAAGAGAACTCCCTCAAACAGGAGGAGGAGAACAGGGATCTCAGGAACATCTACTCCATACTCAATGTCTCTGCAGGGGAGTTGATAGCCAGGAGAGTGCCGCCTGAGAAGGGCAGGGATGGCCTCGATCTCTTTGGAGAGGAGATTCCCGGCATCACTGGAGAGTGGATATCCATGAAACCTGGCATTGGAGTGGAACTTGCCGGCCCCCACCGGATGGTGGCTGTGAGGGACGGGTGTTTGATCATAGATGAAGAGGGTGTTTTTCATGTACACAACACCTGGACCATTGAAGGGGATATAGATCTCTCCACAGGGAACATAGAGTTTTGGGGACGATTCCTGGAAATAAAGGGTTCAGTACAAGCCGATTTTATTGTGGATGTTACTGGATCTCTGCTGATTCACGGAAATGTTGAGGATGGCGCTACCATCCTTGCAGGTGGAGATGTCGAGGTAAAGGGGGTTATACGCTCCAGGAGAACCTGCCTGAAGACCGGTGCTGACCTGACCTGTGGAGCAGTGGAGTATGCAGAGATATTTGTGGCAGGGGACCTCTATGTTTCAGACTATCTCCTGGATGCCAGATGTTTTGTGGAAGGGGATGTATCGGTCACTGACGGAAAAGGGCTGATAGCCGGAGGGCAGATAAGGCTGGGCGGCAGCCTGGCAGCCAGGACCCTTGGCACCGAGGCCTATGTACCCACCAAGATCGAGGCGGGTTATGCGCCCCTGGCAGAACTGCACCACGTCTGTCTGGAAAATGAGCTGAAAACCTGTATTTCAAGGTTGAAGCAGGTAAAGGAGGGGATAGGAAAAATAGATTCTCTCCAAAAAAGAACCGGAAAGATAGACCCAAGGTATCTGAAAATCCAGGGCCAACTGAAAGAGGCAGAAAAGAATCTCAACCAGGCAAGGGAAAGACTTTACAACGAATTGAGGACGATAGAAACGGTACTTGGAGAGCTGGACAAGGCATGTATAAAGGTACAGAAACAGGCCTACCCCAGCGTAACACTTCACATTGCAGGTGTTGAGAAGAGATTATCAAAACCGTTGCAAGGCCCCTTTGAAGCCAGATTCGTCAGGGGGACTCTGGCCATCAGACCAATATCAACTGAGAATAAAGGCAGTGAAACAGCATCCCAAAAAGAGGTTCAAAGCGGATCCGGCAAAGTATCCGCACTAATCAGTGAAAAATGATCCGGCCTGCTCTGCACCAGACTGAGATATCCCTGTGAGGGCTGCAACACCCTTCAGCCGAATTATGCCGACAGGAGCTCCACTGCCCTTTTGAGTGCAGATGCGATCCCTTCCGGGTTACTGCCTCCTGCCTGGGCCATATCCGGTCTGCCTCCTCCGCCACCGCCAATCTCCCTGGCAATCTCCCTGATGATTTTGCCTGCATCTACCCGGCTGCCGGCAAGGTCCTTGGTGACCATACAGAGCAGCAACGCCTTCCCATTGGCTTCAGCACCAAGAACCACTACCCCGCCTTTCTGTAACCTGTCCCTGAGACGATCTCCCAGCTCCCGCAGGGCCGATGCATCAGGGATATCGACCTGCTGCGCTACCACCTTGATGCCATCCAGGGTGGTGGCGGAAGATATAATCTGATCAAGATCCAGGCTGCTGCCTGACACCAGGGCCTTTTTCAGATCACGTTCAAGACGCTTAACCTGGTCCATGATAGCCGCAGATCTCTGAACAAGGGCTGTTCTCGGACACTTAAGGTTACCAGCGACCTCCTCCAGCATCCTCTCCATATCCTGTACTGCCCGGACAGCCGTTGCTCCGGTGCACGCCTCTATACGCCGGATACCGGAAGCCACACTGCTTTCCTGCAATATCTTGAAAAATCCTGCCTCACCAGTCCTGTTGAGATGGGTGCCTCCACACAACTCCATACTGAAATCACCCATGGATACCACCCTGACCTGATCGCCATACTTCTCACCGAAGAGTGCAATGGCCCCCTGCTCTTGAGCCTCCTGCATAGAGAGTACTTTGGTTGTAACCGCCATATCCTCTCTTATTTTCCCATTCACCATGGCCTCGATCTCCCTGAGTTCATCAGAAGACAGGGAAGAGAAATGGGTAAAATCAAAACGCAGCCTGTCCGGCCCCACAAGAGAACCAGACTGCTTAACATGATCCCCGAGGATTTCACGCAATGCTGCATGGAGCAGATGGGTAACTGTGTGATTCCTGGCTGTATCCTTTCTGCGGCCCTCATGCACCACGAGCTCCACCTGATCTCCAACGGAGATATGCCCTTTTGAGACCTTGACGAGATGGACTATGAGGTCACCTCGCTTTACAGTATCCAGGACCTCTGCCCTGCCCTGGGCGCCCCGCATGACTCCACGATCCCCAACCTGACCGCCTGACTCCGCATAAAACGGGGTCCTGTCACACACCACCTCACCTTTTTCTCCCTCATGAAGGGATTCCTCCCCCTGGCCTCCACCATCTCTGATTATGGAGAGGACCCTACCTGTAGCCTCAAGGACTTCATAACCGACAAATTCAGTAGTCTTTCCTTCCTTCAGCAAGGCACGATAGGAATCGGGAAGTTTTTTGGTAACCGAACCTGTTGCAGAGGATCTAGAACGCTCTCTCTGCTTCTGGATGCACTGCTCAAATCCTTCTCTGTCAACATTCAACCCATGCTCTCTGCAGAGATCTATAACTATATCTACAGGCAACCCGTAGGTATCATAGAGCTTAAACATGAATTCACCCGATATGGTATCCATGCCACCGCTTTTCAGGGAGTGAATCTCCTGTTCCAGCAGATTCAGGCCATGCTCCAGGGTCTCTGCAAAACGGGACTCCTCAAAATCCAAAACCTGTTTTATGAACTCCCTGGAACGCTCCAGCTCAGGATAGACCTGCCCCATATCCTGCACAACCTGCATGGCCACCCTGCTCATAAAATTGTCAAAAAGGCCCAGCACCCTGCCATAACGGACAGCCCGCCTGACAATCCTTCTGAGGACATAGCCACGCCCCTCATTGGAGGGAATAACTCCGTCGGAGATAAGAAATGCTCCAGCCCTTGCATGATCCGCTATAACCCGCATTGCCACAGCCGTCTGGCCATGGGCTTCATGATATGATCGGCCGCTAATCTTCTGAAGAAGATCAATGATCCCTGCAAAGATATCGGTATCAAAATTATTGAGTTTGCCCTGACAGACTGCTGCAATACGCTCAAGCCCCATTCCGGTATCGATACATGGCTCGGGAAGAGGGGTCATATTGCCGGATTCATCCCGAAAAAACTGCATGAACACCAGGTTCCATATCTCAAGATACCTGTCACAATCACAGCCTACACGACAATCCGGTCTGCCACACCCCACATCTTCGCCCTGGTCTATCAAGATCTCAGAGCATGGACCGCAGGGCCCGGTATCCCCCATTGCCCAAAAATTGTCTTTCTCGTCCAGGCGCACAACCCGCCCAGGAGATATTCCGGCAATCTCCGGCCAGAGTTCAGCAGCCTCATCATCTTCACGAAAGACAGTTACCCAAAGCCTCTCTTCCGGAAGATCGAGCTCCTTGGTCAGAAATTCCCATGCAAAGGCGATGGCCTCCCTCTTGAAGTAATCACCAAAGGAAAAATTTCCCAGCATCTCGAAGAAGGTGTGGTGGCGGGCGGTGTAACCCACATTCTCCAGATCATTGTGCTTTCCACCGGCCCTGACACATTTCTGGCAGGAGGCAGCCCTGGAATAGGGCCGGGTCTCCTCCCCGAGAAAGACCTTCTTGAACTGAACCATGCCGGCATTGGTAAAGAGAAGGGAGGGATCATCTGCTGGTACCAGTGATGAACTGGGCACAATCTCATGCCCTTTCTTGGCAAAATATTCCAGGAAACGCTCTCTTATCTCAGATCCCTTGAGCGGTTTCATCTATTAAGCCCCCTCGCCACCAGTCACCTGGGAATCTCCTCCCCTGGATTCAGCATCCACAGGAGTGAGGCCATAGGCCTCGCGCACCCGATTTTCAATCTCCTCGGTTAGCTCAGGATTTTCCTTGAGGAACTGACGCACGTTCTCCCTGCCCTGTCCCAGCCTTTCATCATTATAGGAATACCATGCACCACTTTTATCTATAATATCGACTGCCACTGCCATATCTATCAACACACTTTCCCTGGAGATCCCTTCGCCATAATAGATATCAAACTCTGCCTGCTTGAAGGGCGGCGCAATCTTGTTCTTGACCACCTTTACACGGGTGCGGTTTCCAACTACATCCGCCCCCTCCTTGATGGAGGCAATTCTACGGATATCCATCCGCATGGTGGAATAGAACTTGAGGGCATTCCCACCTGTGGTGGTCTCTGGATTGCCAAACATGACACCAATTTTCATACGAATCTGATTTATGAACACCAGGGCCGTGTTCCCTTTGCTCAAGTTACCTGTCAACTTGCGCAGGGCCTGGGACATAAGTCTTGCCTGCAGGCCAACATGGCTATCCCCCATTTCGCCTTCGATCTCAGCCCTGGGCACCAGGGCCGCAACAGAATCCACAACAATTATATCAACAGCACCGCTTCTAACCAGGGCATCCACAATCTCAAGGGCCTGTTCACCATAATCCGGCTGGGAAACCAGCAGATCATCAGTATTTACTCCAAGCTTTGAGGCATAGACAGGGTCCAAAGCGTGTTCAGCATCCACAAAGGCAGCAATGCCCCCTGCCTTCTGGGCCTGGGCAATCATATGCAGTGCAAGGGTTGTCTTTCCAGAGGATTCAGGGCCAAACACCTCGATGATCCTCCCCTTGGGCACCCCGCCAATTCCTGTCGCAATATCCACTGCAAGACATCCTGTAGGTATGACCGGAATACCCTCGGCAGGCCCCTTTTCACCAAGCCTCATGATGGCGCCCTTGCCAAACTGTTTCTGTATCTGTGAAAGGGCAATGGAGACTGCCTTCTCCCTGTCCATTCCCATTCCGCCGCTCTTTGCCATGATGAACCTCCCTTTAACAGGTCTCCCTGTCTCTTTGCTGATAACGCTTTGCCCTGATTATGTTTTCAGTGCCATCTATGGGAAGTTATCATTTTACCCTTTTCTCCACTCTTATCAACATGACTAAAGATATTGGGCCAGGCTTCA
>JALSKY010000316.1 GCA_026988585.1 Deltaproteobacteria bacterium | reverse complement strand
TTTTATCCTTCCTGCCAATCCAGGTGCCGGTTACCACCTCTGGAGAGAAACCAACAAACCAGGCATCCCTGCAGTTGTCAGTGGTGCCGGTCTTACCCCCTACTGGTATTCCCAGCCTTTTGGCGTATCTTCCGGTGCCATCCTGTACTACTCCCATTAGGAGATAGGCCATTTGAAAGGCGGTAACCGGATCAAGTGCCTCAAAAAAATCCGGTTCCAGCATCTCCAGAATCTGGCCGTGCCTGTCCACTATCTGCTCGATATACTGGGCCCTGACCCCTTTACCCTGATTGACAAACACGCTATAGGCATCAACAAGTTGGATTACCGGCAATGCAGATGATCCAAGGGCAATGGAAAGGTCATTGGCAAGTGGCACACTGATGCCCATGGCACGGGCCTGCTGCTGTATAGCCTTGATCCCTACCATTTTGGCCACCTTTATTGCAACGATATTCCTGGAATATGTGAGGGCAGTCCTTATGGTAATGGGGCCGAGATAACTCCGATCATAGTTCTCCGGATTCCAGCTCTTCTGCCTCGAACTGCCAGGAAAGGAGATGGGTTCATCCACAATGATGGTATTGGGCTGAATCAGCCCCTTTTTCATCGCTGTAGAATAGACTATCGGCTTGAAGGAACTGCCGGGCTGCATCCTTCCCTGGGTAGTGAGGTTGAACTGGCTCATGGAATAATCCTGTCCTCCAACCATGGCAAGGATGGCACCAGTCTGAGCATCCATTGAGAGAAGGGCACCCTGTACGTTCTCTCTCAACGCCTTGTCTTTGGGATGCCTCTTGCAGAGGGATTCGATTCCATTGTTCACTGCATCCACTGCTGCCTTCTGCAGGGAGCTGTCCAGGGTGGTGAAGATCTTGAAACCCTCTGTCAGCAGCCTTTTCCTGCCATAGCGGCGCTCCAGCTCCTTTCTGACATCCTGAATAAAATAGCCTGTACCTACAGGAGGAACAATCTTCATGGACTTCAGGACTATTTTTTCCTGCAATGCACGTTTCTGTTCCTCTCTGGAGATCCACCCCTCATAGTACATGCGTTTCAGGACATAGGCCTGCCGCTTCTTTGCCAAATCCATATTCTTGTATGGATCATAACGGCTTGGTGCCTGGGGTAATCCTGCAAGCAAGGCAGATTCAGCAAGGGAAAGATCCTGGACATGCTTGGCAAAGTAGGTTCGGGCTGCAGCCTCCACACCATAAGCCCCGCTGCCCAGATATATCTGGTTCAGATAGAGATTCAGAATCTGATCTTTAGTAAGGGCTGCATCTATCTGCCATGCAAGAATGGCCTCTTTCACCTTTCTCAGCCAGGTCCGCTCCCTGGTCAAGAGAAGGGAACGGGTTACCTGCTGGGTAATGGTGCTGGCACCCTGGACTATGGTCCCTGCCTCAACATTCTTTATAATGGCCCTGATGACACCAATAAAGTCGATTCCCTTGTGCTGGTAAAAACGTGCATCCTCAGCGGCCAGAAAGGCATTTTTCAAGGTATCCGGTATCTCGGAAACAGGTACAGGCCACCGCTTCTCCTTGTACCAGATGGCCATCAGCCTGCCATCCGATGAATATACCTCTGTAACCATTGGTGGCTCATAGTTCACAAGGCTTTCAACAGAGGGAAGATCCAGCATCATATAGCCATAGATCAAGCTCCCTGCGATCCCGGTCACCAGAAAGCAGTTGAGCCAAATTATTACAAGGATGGCCCTGGCACCCCAGATTCTGGGCCTTTTTTTCTTTTTTTTCCTGTTCAGCATATCAAATGTATTGAGCGGTTTTTGTTAGGATTGAGCAGATAGTGAAGGACTGCATAAATCCCACTCTACAGAGCATTAAGATACACAATTTTCATGCCAATCCTTAACCAAAAACCGTTTATTCATACTACGTCAGGCAAAATTGACAAGAAGTAAAATGGACGGCAGCATCAAAATCGGATCAGGAACGAAGTATATACCAAACGACAAGAAGCCGCTTGCCTGGTAACAGGGAAATAAAAAAGCAAATAAGGAGAGTGATGGTAAAACAGGATAACTGTTGGCCGGATCTGATTATTGAACCAAGTTATTGGAGGAAAATCATTCTATCAGGGATTAAAAATAAGATTTAAAAGCCATCCTACAACTCATCCCTGCCCCCTCCTGGAACGCAAGAAGTTTTCCAAGAGGGAAGCAGGTTTACCGATTCATTATCAGGCCCTTGAAAGCCTCTCATCAATGGCCTTCAAACGCTCCTGGAGCCACTCTTTCTGACGAAGAAGAAAGCTCCTCTCCGTACCGGAATCCTGAGCTGCTCCGAACCTGCAGAAACCAAGGCCCCTGCCAAAACCTCTGAAACAGCGACTTCTGGCACGAAATCCACCACCCTGGCCTCTGAAACCGTTGCGGATACCCCGGCCAAAACCGGCTCCACCACGTCCTGCCGGACCTCTTCCATCAAAACCTGGCATTTTATTCACCTCCTTTGCCACAAACTATATTTCTGTCTGTTTGAAAAAAACCTGCTGCATATTTGATACTGCGACCTTGTTACAGATAAACAATAATGAGCATGAGCCCAAAAATCAACCCCTGCCAACAAAAAAATTCGACTCTTTTGTCTCAATAAATTCAGGATGTTGTAAGAAAAAAGAGCTGGACTGGAAAAATCGAGATAATTTTAAACGCTTAGTGGATCGTATGGCACAAGGCACTCATGAACCGGGATCATCTTTTATAAAATCCAGGGAATTGATCCAGGACGCCTGGCCACTGTTGCCCTGAACCATGGAAAGCCTCATAACAACAACTCTCAGGAGCAAGGGTAATCTGTCCAACACACCAATTGCCCGCCCCACTTTATTTGATTATAACTATTCCTGAACAAAGGAGGAGTTCATGTCTGCGGAAACTGCAAATCTTCTCAAACAGGAGATAAAATCATTACTCGAGGCCAAGGCAGGAGATGTCTTTCAGAAATATGACTACGATCTTACCCAGATACTCAGGCCATTCAAATGGAAGCCAATCGTTCTGCTCATTGGAAACTATTCATCTGGCAAATCCACTTTCATAAATGAATTTCTTGCTAAACAGGTACAGCGTACCGGCCAGGCGCCAACTGATGACAGCTTTACCGTAATTACTGCACCTGAAGGGACATTGGAGACTGAGGGAGAGATCACTGGCCCTACTCTCGTAAATGACGACAAGTTGCCTTTCGGTGGACTCAGGAAATATGGTGAAAATTTCCTTTCTCATTTCATAATGAAGCGGGTTGATGCTGAGCCCGTACAGGATATCGCCATTATTGATTCCCCCGGGATGCTGGATTCCGTCACCGAGAAAGACAGAGGATATGATTTTCTCGCTGTAATAGGTGAATTTGCCAGGATGGCAGACCTCATAGTCTTCATGTTCGATCCTCACAAACCTGGTACCATAAAGGAGACCTACAAGGTCCTCAGAGTAACCTTGCCTGCCACCACAGGTGAAGACAGGGTCAAGTTTGTGATGAACAGAATAGATGAATGTGAAAGTCTTGTGGACCTTTTACGTTCATATGGAAGCCTCTGCTGGAATCTCTCCCAGATGACCGGCAGAAAAGATATTCCAAGGATATATCTCACCTATGCAAAGACGGATAACAGTGAAATTCCGCCAGAATTCAAGATATGGGAACCTGAAAGAGAGGAGTTGAAAACAGCCCTGAAGGATGCCCCGAGACTTCGCCTTCACCATATCCTCCAAGAAGTGGATCGTCTTACCAGGGAACTCATCCTGGAGATCGAGGCCTATGAAGGGTTCAAGAAGATCTTTTTGTCCAGGCTAAAATCCCAGATCAAGACCCTGTCATTGGCAGGGGCCCTGGCCTTTTTTCTTGGGGACTTCTTCATGTTTCTGTTTTTTGGTTATCCGGACCCGCCCTTCATCTCGGAATTGCTTGCGGGCAACGTGACTCCAGGCGGCCTGCTGTGGCCTCTGCTCTGGCTTCTTATGGTGGGTGCCGGAGGGACACTCTGGATGCAGAAGATCACCTTTCCCAGGCTTGTAAACCTATATATTCAGGAACCTTCAGGGTTGGTGGAACTCAATACCCCATATAAAAAGGATCTCTGGACCCGTGTCAGATCCAGGGTTTCGGAAAAGATCAAAAGCCAGGCCAGAAGATTGGTCCTTATGCCCCACAAAAGATATCGCAAGAAACTGGACTCCCTCCTGAACAGGGAGATACAGGATTTTTATCAGAAAATAAGATCCAAGTAGCATGATCCAGGCAATAAACAGGGTGGATGTTTCCCTTTCTCTATTCCTGTTTTTGCCTTGGAGCCCTGTTTCAATTATATTGTTTTATCTGTCTGTTCAGAGCCCACAGCTTTGAGCAGAGATCATTTTCCGCATAAAAGAGAACGAATTACCGGAGGAGTTATGGCTGGACATTCAAAGTGGAGCCAGATCAAACACAAGAAGGCAGCACTTGATGCCAAAAGAGGGAAGGTATTTACCAAGCTTATCAAGGAGATCACAGTCGCAGCCCGACTTGGTGGTGGAGATCCAGCCGGGAATCCCAGGCTGCGCACCGCCATTGAGGCTGCCAAGGCTGCCAACATGCCCAAAAACAACATAGAACGGGCTATCAAAAAGGGTACAGGAGAGCTGGAAGGGGTTTCCTATGAAGAGATAATCTATGAAGGTTATGGCCCTGGAGGCATTGCGGTACTGGTGGAGACCATCACTGACAACAGGCAGAGAACCGTGGCAGATGTACGCCACATCTTTTCAAAGCGGGGAGGAAGTCTTGGTGAGCCAGGGAGTGTTTCATGGATCTTTGAGAAAAAGGGACTGATTCTCATAGATAAATCTGCCGCTGATGAAGAGACCATAATGGACCTTGCCTTGGAGGCAGGAGCTGAGGATATAGGTGACGGGGAATCGGTATGGGAGGTGGAGACCTCTCCTGAAAACCTTACCCAGGTCAAGACCGCCCTGGAAGAAAAGGGTATTTCAGTTCAGAGCGCAGAGATCAGCATGGTCCCGCAGAATGTGGTAAAGGTTGAGGACGAAGATCAGGCAAGAAAGATTCTTGCCCTAATGGCCGCCCTGGAAGACAATGATGATGTCCAGAATGTGTATGCCAATTTCGACATCCCCGACTCCATACTGGAAAAGGTGGCATAGTGATTATAACCAGCCGCATCCTGTAGATCATGGCAGAAAGGCGCATACTCGGCATTGATCCAGGCTCCAGGGCCATGGGATTCGGGGTGATCTCCGCCTCTGGAAACAGGATTCGTTACATTGCTGCAGGTGTTGTAAGGCCCAAGACCTTAGAACCATTTTCCTACAGGCTCATGGAGCTTTATCAGGGCATTTCTGAAGTGATAAGTCAATATTCCCCCTCTGAGGCATCCATAGAGCAGGTCTTTGTGGCCAGGAATGCCAAGGCAGCACTCAAGCTGGGCCATGCCCGGGCAGCAGCACTGCTCTCTGCACTGAACGGGGGGCTTGATCTGTTTGAATACACCCCACTGGAGATCAAAAAGGCTGTATCAGGTTATGGTCAGGCGGAAAAGGAGCAGGTGCGACAGATGGTAAAACTGCTCCTGGGGCTGGACAAGTCACCAGCAATGGATGCTTCAGATGCCCTGGCTGCAGCCATCTGCCATGCAAACTCCTCTGCAA
>JALSKY010000315.1 GCA_026988585.1 Deltaproteobacteria bacterium | reverse complement strand
GGGAATCCAGACCGCTGAGGGATGAGCTCCTCACCGGTACACCTATCACCGGTAAGGGTGTTATCGCAGCGATCATCCCTGGTAGATGGGCAGCCCCTCCAGCCCCTGCAATTATTACCTCAATCCCCCTGCCATCAGCCTCTTTTGCATAGGTGAACAATCTGTCAGGGGTCCTGTGGGCTGAAACGATGGTCAGTTCAAAATCTATCTCGAATCCCTCCAGTATCTCTGCCGCACCTTGCATTACCGGCAGATCTGAATCGCTACCCATTATGATCCCTATAACCGGTCTGCTCATACCTGTTTTTCCCCCTTTATCTTGAGAAATTGTTTGACTTCCAAAGCCTTTTCTATGGCCTTGCTGCGTTCCCTGTCAATTACTGTGATGTGGCCCATCTTCCTGTAGGGACGAGTCTGATCTTTGCCATAAAGATGAAAGGAAAGACCTGGAATAGAGAGGGCTCTTTCCAGCCCCTCTATCACAGGCCGGCCTGCATAACCTTCCTCGCCAAGCAGGTTGATCATTGCAGCCGGGCATAGCAGCTCTGCAGCGCCCAGAGGAAGACCTGTTATGGCCCGGATATGTTGTTCGAACTGACAGGTTACACATGCCTCTATTGTGTAATGTCCGGAATTGTGGGGCCTTGGGGCAATCTCATTCACCAGTATCTTGCCATTTGACAGGAACATCTCAACTCCGAATATGCCCACCCCGTCCAGGGCCTTTACTGTGTTTACAGCGATATCCCTGGCCTGCTTCTCCAATGCTGGATCCAGGCCAGATGGAGCCGTTACCAGATCACATATATTGGCCCTGTCATCAAATTCCATGGCAACAACCGGATAACACCGGATATCTCCTTGGATGCTTCTTGCTACCATAACAGCGAGTTCCATCTCAAAGGGGATATATTCCTCAATGAACGATTCTGCTTGAATCGCTTTCTCAATATCCCGTTCGTCCCTTAGTACCATCACTCCTTTCCCATCGTATCCGCCTCTGCAGGCCTTCTGTACAACAGGAAAGCCGAGTTTTTTCAGTGAGCCGGGAGAGTCAACGAAATGGTATGCCGGAGTGGGTATTCCATGGCGTTTTAACATCTCTTTTTGCTGATACTTGTCCTTGATCATCTCCAGCAGATCAGGTGATGGATATATCCGGTGTCCTGCCGAGGCCATATCTTTCAGTATTGCAGTGTTGATATGCTCAATCTCGATGGTGGTTACATCACTCTGTTGCACCAGCTCAGAAATTTTCTCTTCATCATGAAATCCGCCGGTGATAACCATATCAGATACAGGGGCTGCCGGACAGTCCGGATCAGGAGTGAGTATGGTGACATGGAAGCCCATCTTTTGAGCCTTTTGTGCCATCATCTTGCCAAGCTGGCCGCCGCCTATGATCCCGATCCTGGCAAGGGGATAATGAAATATCTTTTCCATAATCAGAGTTCTCCT
The DNA here is from genome assembly GCA_026988585.1 of Deltaproteobacteria bacterium. Taxonomy (GTDB): domain Bacteria; phylum Desulfobacterota; class Dissulfuribacteria; order Dissulfuribacterales; family QOAL01; genus JALSKY01. The sequence continues at coordinate 4,244 of JALSKY010000315.1, read as the reverse complement.
GAAAATCGATGAAAGTCATCATCTGTTCTCTCTGCATAGGGGCGAGAGTTGATGCCCCGGATCATTTTGAAAACAGATGCTTAAAAAAAACCGGTCTGTTTTTCATGCCCTGTATCTATAATTGCCATGAATAACAGTGGTAGCCCCATTTTTGTTTTATCTGAAGCCTGAACCGTTTTGAGGAATCTTATTAGGAATGATATAATCTGCAACTGGAAGTGATCTTTTTTTGAACCTTTTCTTTGGAAGGGAATTCTTGACATTAGTTGGTTCCTGGCCTAATTTTTCGTTTTAACAAATTTATATTGCTTGATCCTGGTTCAATGTTTTTCATTTTGAAATTTTTCAAGGTTTAATTGCTACAATCCTGGTCGTGGAGCAACAGAGCCAAGCCTATGACAGGAAAATTTCAAAAATATAATCCTATGAGATGGCAAAGGAGTAAATGGTATGGCTGATGATAAAGTGATTCATGTTACAGATGCTGATTTTGAAACCACAGTTCTCGGCGCTGATCTGCCGGTGTTGGTTGATTTCTGGGCTTCCTGGTGTGGCCCATGCAGGGCTATTGCACCCGTGGTGGAAGAGCTCGCATCGGAATATGATGGAAAGGTGATCGTAGCAAAGATGAATGTGGATGAGAGCCCGGCCACCCCTGGCAAGTATGGCATAAGGGCCATCCCCACCCTGATTCTCTTCAAGGATGGACAGGTTGTGGACCAGATTACCGGAGCTGTTGGAAAGGCCCTCATAGAGGCAGCACTGACAAAGGTAACTTCCTGAATGAAATGAGTGATCAGAAGAGGCTGTCCTGTGGCTGAGAGAGATCTCATCATCATCGGAGGTGGGCCTGCCGGGCTCACTGCAGGCCTGTATGGGAGCAGGGCGGGTCTGCAAACCCTTTTGGTGGAAAAACTGAGTCCTGGTGGTCAGGTCCTGATAACGGATCAGGTTGAGAACTATCCCGGTTTTCCAGAGGGGCTCTCTGGCTTTGAGCTGGTGGAGAAGATGACCGCTCATGCACGGAAGTTCGGCATGGAAGAGATGAATGGAGAGGTCATCGGAATGGAGTATCACCATCCGGAAGCAGTCACAGTCAAGCTTGCAGATGGAAATACACTCGCTGCCAAGGCTGTTATCATCGCCACCGGTGCTGGGCATAGAAGGCTGGAGATTCCAGGTGAGGAGGAGTTTACCGGCCGCGGGGTCTCATATTGTGCTACCTGTGATGGGCCATTCTTCAGGGATCAGGAAGTGGCTGTTATCGGCGGTGGAGATAGTGCTGTTCAGGAGGCCATTTTCCTTACTAAGTTTGCGTCAAGGGTATATCTTATTCACAGGCGTGATAGGCTGAGGGCTGTAAAGGCCTTGCAGGAACGGGCCTTTGAGAACCCAAAGATAGAATTTATCTATGACAGTGTGGTCAAGCGGTTCGATGGGGACGAATCCGGCCTTCGGTCTGTCACTATTGAAAATCTGAGGAATGGCAAGGTCTCTGACCTGGCTGTTGGCGGTGGCTTCATATTTGTGGGCATGGTGCCCAATACCGGTTTCCTCAAGGGTGTAGTGGATCTGGATGGGCAGGGTTTTGTCATCACGGATGAGTGGATGAAGACATCGGCCAACAGGATATTTGCAGCAGGAGATTGCAGGTCCAAACCCCTGCTTCAGATAGTTACCGCTGCGTCAGATGGGGCCACGGCGGCCTTTGCTGCAGAGCATCTTATTTATGGGGTATGATAAATTGAGTTACATAAACAGAAAGATCTGTGGTTTTCTGGGCCTTTTTTTTGTTTTGACCATCTTGTTCACTATATCCGGATGTGCCTGGTTCGGAGGAGGCAAGGATGATAGAGCAAAGATGGACAATGAGCCTGTGCCCCCTGAGGCAGTTCTTACTGCCAAGGCCATGGAATATTTCCAGAACAAGAGATATCAGCTTGCAGAGGAGCATTTTCAGAAGATAAGGGATAGATATCCATTCAGCCCCTATGCAATAGTTGCAGAACTCCGGTTGGCAGACTGCAAGTATTATCGGGGTCAGTATCAGGAGGCTATTCCCCTTTATGAAGATTTTGAAAAGCTCCATCCTACCAATGAAGCTATCCCTTATGTGATATTTCAGCTTGGCTCCTGCTATTATAATCTCATGGATACACCTGATCGGGATCAATCAAGCACCAAGCATATGATTGAAAATTATGATCGGCTCATTACCAGATATCCTGATAGTCCCTATACTCTGGAGGCTGAAAAACGGATCAAGGAGGGCAGGGCTCTCCTGGCAGAGCATGAATGGGTAGTCGCCCAGTGGTATTTCAGGACTGATCAGCCTAAGCAGGGGGTGAAGAGGCTGGAGAATATTATCGTATTCTATCCTGACACCCCTATCTATCCCAAGGCTGTTAAGGAGATGTTGAAATATCAAACGGTTTATGAGTTGCTCAAACAGGAGGGGAGTGATCAGGAGGCCACCAAACCGGTGATCAGTGATACCCAAAGACCATGGTGGAAATGGCTGATGCCTTGGAAATTTTGAGAGACCTCTTTCTCTCCTTTTTGTGATCCATGCAGATCCTGTTGATTCAGCCCAGGGGCTTCTGTGCCGGAGTAAAGAGGGCAATAAAGCTGGTAGAGGCAGCCCTGGAGAGATATGGAGCTCCTATCTGGGTCCTCCACGAAATAGTACATAATACCCATGTACTCAAGGATTTGGGCAGAAAGGGTGCCATATTTGAGGAATCAATCGAGAATATCCCGGATGGTGCATATACTCTCTTCAGTGCCCATGGGGTATCTTCAGAAGTGGAAAAGGCCGCAGCCGAAAAGGGATTGAAACTGGTCGATGCCACCTGTCCATTGGTAAAAAAGGTCCACTATCAGCTGGTTCGATATGTCAAGGCAGGAAACGAGGTGGTTCTTATAGGCCATCACGGACATCCTGAGGTAGAGGGTACCAGGGGACGGGTTGATCCATCCAAGGTGTTTGTTGTCTCCACCATAGAAGAGATAGATGGTCTAATGCCAAGGGATCCCGAAGCCCTTGCTTATGTCACCCAGACCACTCTCAGCATAAATGATACAGAACATCTGATTAAAAGGCTTCAGGAGCGATTTCCCAATATCAAGGGGCCATCTACAAATGATATCTGTTTTGCTACCCAGTCAAGACAGCAGGCGGTTATGAAGGCCGCCAAGAGGATTGATCTGCTTCTGGTTGTTGGTTCAAAAAACAGCTCCAATTCCAATCGGTTGAGGGAGTGTGGGGAGAAACAGGGAGTAGTTTCCTACCTGCTGGATGATTATACAGAACTTGATCCATCCTGGTTCAGGGAAGAGGATATGGTGGGTATTACTGCAGGGGCATCGGCTCCAGAGAAGTTGGTTCAGGAATTGGTCCAAGAATTGCAAAAAAAATTCACTGTTACTTCAGTTGAAGAGATGGAGGTGGCAGACGAAGCTCTCTGTTTCAATCGTATCGATCTGCCGGAGATCTGAACCCCATTAGTTACCTGATAAGAACTGATGGTGTAACGAGATGGACTGATGAGTTACTCTTCTGCCATCAGTCAATCTTTTGAGAAGAGACAGGTTGTCGTGGTGAAATACAGGCTGATAGCTGGGGAAAAAGGTCAAAAAGTTGACGATTTGCAGAGAAAGCGGCTTTTTCTGGGGCTGGTTCTATCCAGCTGCATCTCTGTCTCCCTTGTTCTTGCCCTAATCTGGATAGTTCCATATTACGGATTCAATGCCCTTCACCCTGCAGTAAAATGGATAGCGGGTATCCTGGTATTTTCCGGGATATTTCTTGTGTTGTGGGCAGGCTTGGGCTTGAGCCTGAAGGTTTCATTCGGCATCAATATCCCTCTCTTCCACAGGGTAAGGGGTATTGCCATCAGGCTCTTTCTACCTCTGATGGTGCTGGCAGGAAGGGCACTGGGTATTTCCAAGAATCGGGTCAGGTCCTCCTTTGTGCAGGTGAACAATGAGCTGGTCCTGGCTGATGGCAAAAAGTACAGGCCGGATGATATTCTGATGCTGATGCCCCACTGCCTTCAGAATAGCCGATGCAACATACGTCTCACCTATAATGTCAGAAACTGTAAAAGGTGCGGAAGGTGTTCAATTGCTGGACTCTTGGAACTGAGTGACAAGTATTCCATCCATCTCGCCGTGGCCACCGGCGGGACAATTGCCAGGAGAATAGTTGTCCAGCGCCGTCCACGTCTGATAATTGCCGTAGC
>JALSKY010000314.1 GCA_026988585.1 Deltaproteobacteria bacterium | reverse complement strand
CCAAGGTCGAACAGCCCAAGTATCTCAACTCCCCTGAAACACCTGTATATCACAAGGGATTGATTCTTTACGGGCTTTACCAGAATCGTGATGCCATCAGGCGGGCCGGTCAGGGGTTCGTAGTGGAAGGCTACATGGATCTTGTCAGCCTCTTCCAGGCAGGGGTTCGGGAGACTGTTGCCACTCTTGGCACTGCCCTGACCAGAGAGCAGGTGCAGAGAATGAAAGGGGTAGCCAAAAACTGGATACTCCTGTTTGATGGCGATGAGGCAGGAAGAAAGGCGGCCAAGAGGGCCTTGCCCATCTTCTATGGATTTAACCTCTCTCCAAGAGTGCTTTCACTGCCGGATGGTGAAGATCCTGATTCCTTTGTCAGGAGCATGGGAAGAGATGCAGTTATGGATCTGTCTGCCCAGGCGCCGAATGGTGTTGATTTCCTCATCCAGACCGGTCGTGAGATATATGGTACTGATGTGGAAGGAAGGCATGAAACAGCAGAGGAGCTCCTGGAGATACTTGCTGCAGTGGCGGATCCTGTGAGGAAGTCCCTTTTGGCAGGTCATATTGCCCAGAGACTGGGAATCAGGGAGAGCAGTATATGGGAAAGGCTGAGCAAGCAGGAGAGCAGAAGCAGATGGAGGGGGGCGGGCCGTGAGGCAGAATCAGCAGAGAGCGACCGTCCTGCTGCAACAGATATTTCAGGGGCAGTACGGGCAGAGCAGAAGCTGATAGGTTTTCTCCTTGCTCATCCAACGGTCTTGTCTGAATTCATTGATGAAAGACTTGAGATCTGGCTCCCTGATCAGAGACTTAAGGCTATATGGGATGCCGTAGTCAACCTGTACAATATGTCCGGTACAGTTGAGATGGGCCTTCTCTCTGAGATCCTGGAAGGCCTGCCGGAACTCAGGGCCTTTGCCATGAGGCTGGTTGCCGAGAGTCCTCCATGTCAGGATCTGGAGGCGATGACCCGGGATCTCAAGGAATATTGCAGGAGCAGGAGGAAAAAGGCATTGAGACAGGAGTTGATTGCCCAGATGAGAGAGTGTGCTCCTGAGGAGGGAGAACTTCTCCTGAAACAGTTGCAGGGATTGAGATTGTAAAAAACTTTACTATCTTTTTGGGGTGGGATTTTGTTAACTTGATGGTTCTGTTTAAGGGTTGGACCATCTGAATCGGGAGGAGCATTATGGATGATCTCTGGGACAAGGATGCCAGGCTGGGAGATGGGATTGGCAATGATGAAACACCTGATGAGTTGAAGACGGATGATGGGATTGATAGTGTTCCGGATCAGCAACCTTCTGCAAAGGCACCAGACTCCTACTCCAGCAACGGGTTTGAGGGCAGAACAGGCAGATGTATAGATCCCATAAGGCTTTATCTTCAGGAGATGAGTTCCGGTGAGATATTTGACCGGGAACAGGAGGCAGATGCAGCACGGGAGCTTGAGGATGCAGAGCTGCAATATGCCATGGCAGCCTTTTCACTCCATCCGGTAGCCCAATATCTCCTGGATCATCTCAGTAACCATGGTTCTTCCCTATCTGATTGTTATGATTTTGAGGATGAACAGAAGCTCAGCGGTGATACCCATCCTGAGCCGGAACTGCCGGAGGAGATGCGTGCAGCCCGTGAGTCCCATGGAGTTTTTCACGGATATTCAGCTGGCCACACAATCCTGACCAAAAAGATTCAGGATATCCTTGCAAAACTTCAGAAGATCCAGGATGAAAGGGAAAGATTGCTGAGTTCCATGGAACTGACATGGGAAGAGATAGACGCCCGATTGACCGGTCTTTCCCAGGAGATACTTCCGATATTTTCTGAATCCCGCCTGGACAGAATCCTGCTGGATACATTGAGAAAGGGATTTGATCAGTTTATGGCAAAGAAGGCGGAGATGTCTGAGGAAGAGCTCAGAGAAGTCACAGGATTGAGTGAGGCAGGAGTGGAAGAGCTGGTGGATCAGTTCTATCACGGTCTTCATCATGCCAGAAATGCCAAGGAGCGGCTCATCAAGGCCAACCTCAGATTGGTGGTAAGCATTGCCAAAAAACATTCCAACAAGGGGCTGCATCTTTCAGATCTGATTCAGGAAGGGAATATTGGTCTGATACGGGCTGTTGAAAAGTTTGAATATAAAAAGGGTTACAAGTTCAGTACCTATGCCACCTGGTGGATAAGGCAGGCTATAACCAGGGCGATTGCAGATCAATCCAGGACCATACGGATACCGGTTCATATGGTGGAGACGCTCAATCGGTTCTGTAAGCTCTCCAAGGGCTTTCTCCAGGAGCATGGCAGGGAGCCAGAGGTGGAGGAGATGGCAGAACTGATGGATCTGCCAGTAGAGAAGGTCAGGAATCTCGTCCGTCTCCTGAGCCAGCCCCTTTCCATTGAGACCCCTGTCGGGAGTGAAGATGATTGTCAGATAGGCGATTTCCTTGAGGATGACAAGACTGCACCACCTGATGAGGAGGTCATGACCCTGAGCCTTATCAGGCAGGTGAGGAAGGTGCTTTCTACCCTGACCCCAAGGGAGGAGAAGATTCTTCGAATGAGGTTCGGTATCGGAGAAGAGAGTGATCATACCCTGGATGAGGTAGGCAAGGATTTCTCTGTAACCAGGGAACGGATACGGCAGATAGAGGTCAAGGCGCTAAAAAAATTGAGACATCCCAGCAAGAGCAGGTTGTTGAGGAGTTTTGTGAAATAGTCAGCAAAACAGTTTTCTCATCCGTTTGGCCCTGTTGGGGTGAGTTATAGCCGGGGAAAGCTCTGGACCATCTTGTTATGCCCTGCACAATTTCTGAGCCCACGGTATTATCGCATTCCATGATGATGTTCATGCAGTTGCCCTGATCACCTCATCCATGGTGGTGATCCCTGCCAGCATCTTGCGGCAGGCATCATATCTCAGCAGCTTCATGCCCTGGGAGAGTGCCTTTTTTCTTATGGATAGCTCCGGTTCTCCCTGGTGTATCATCTTTTTGATCTCATCAGTTACGGCGAGTACCTCATAAACCCCTGTTCTTCCATAATATCCTGTATTCCTGCAGCGCCTGCATCCACTGCCCCGGTAAAGGGTTATCTCCTTCTCCCTGACCCTGTATCCCAGGGATTCCAGTTTTGAGGCAGGAACCGTATAGGATACCTTGCAGTTCTGGCAGATGGTTCTCACAAGCCTCTGGGCAACTACTCCAAGCAGTGTGGATGAGATGAGATATGATTCCAGCCCCAGGTCCCGGAGACGGGTTATTGCCCCTGCACTGTCATTGGTGTGAAGGGTTGAGAAGACCATGTGTCCGGTAAGGGCGGCCTGCACGGAATGACGGGCGGTTTCACTGTCCCGGATCTCTCCTATCATGACAATGTCCGGATCCTGTCTCAATATGTTCCTGAGGATAGATGAAAATGTTACTCCAATGGCAGGCTGCACCCCTATCTGGTTGAAATCTTCAAAGACCATTTCAATGGGATCCTCCACGGTGACTATGTTCAGCTCCGGGGAGTTCAGATGCCTCAGTGTAGAATAGAGTGTTGTGGATTTCCCGCTGCCTGTTGGGCCGGTAACCAGCACGATTCCATAGGTATGCTCCAGAAACTTCTTGTATTTCAGGAGATCTTCAGGCCTGAATCCAAGGTCATCCAGGTCTGTGAACAGGATCTCTGCGTTCTGAATCCTTAGGACGACCTTTTCCCCAAAGGCCACCGGTACGGTGGAGACCCTTATCTCTGCATCTTCATCATGCCAGTTCACCTTGATTCTGCCATCCTGCGGGCGTCTCTTCTCTGCCACATCCAGTCTGCTCAATGCCTTTATCCTGGTGCATATAGCCTCATGCACCTCTCTTGGCAGGCGATAGACCACATGAAGAACCCCATCTATCCTGAACCGTATCAGTGTCTCTTCTCTCCTGGGTTCAATATGTATATCACTGGCCCTTTCATTCAGTGCATACTGGAACAGGTGATCTACGGCATTGTTTATATGTTTTTCAGACCTCTCCCCCTGCATAGCAGAGAGTTTCACATACTGTTCCAGGTTTGATATATTGTTCTCCGCCGGAGTTATGCTACTCCTTGCGGCCTTGATGGAGAGATGGAAATCAAAGAATTCAGTGATGACCCTGTTTATATCCTTCAGAGGTGAGACTACAAGGATCGGTCTGGTCTTGAGTACACGCTGCAGATCGTCAATGAGCTCCTTGTCTCCAGGATAGTAACAGCTGACAGTGATGTTGTTCTCTGTGTCCTGATGGATCGGCAGCACATATCTCCTTTTGGCAAAACTGGCAGGGAGCACTCTTGTGACTATGTTTATGTCCAGGGATAGCGGATCCAGCCGCCTGAATTCCCAGCCCTGATCCTGGCAGATCGCCTGGAGAATGGCTGCTTCTGTCAACAGGGTAGTGCTTTTTCCTTTCTGTGGCAGTTCCAGGGAGTCGATCCACTGTATCAGGTCGATCCCCCGTCTCCGGGCAACCATATATTTTTCTTCAATATATCTCAGGTGATCCTGGCCAAGTAGATCATGGTCTTTCAAAACCTTTAGAATATATTCCCTGTCATGATATAGTGTTTTCATCTGTTAGCGAGCAGTCAAAACCTGACCTTTTCCAGGAGGAGAAGTTGTCTCATTCAAGTTGTATAGAGTTGTTTTGCTTGGAACTTCTTGAAAAAATTCATTTCTCTCCTGGCTTATCGGCATCTGGTAGAAATGGTTGAAGTCGGGATGGATATCCTGCCCCTTCTCTCAGATTTGATCCATGAAAGGAGGTCTTCTCAATATGATGGTTGATGAACAGGATGGCAGCCGGGAGGAGTGTTCAGCTGCCACAGGGGACAATAGCGGAAAACGGCTCTGGACAGAACTAAGAATCTATGCATCGGATTCAGTCGCTGAGGCGCTCTGTGATTTTCTTGTGAGCCTTCTTGGTCGAGGGGTGATCATCGAGGAAATGACACCAGAGGGAGAATCGCTTAATGATTCGGCAGATTTCAGCACTCTCATAAAGGCCTATCTATCTGTAGAAGACCTGGAATCCGGGGCATTGAAGGAGATTGAACAGTATATCTTCAACCTCATAGAGTTCCATTCAGGGTATCCTGTTGCCAGGATTGCAGGGCATGAGCCGGTTTTAGAGGATTGGCATGACTCGTGGAAACGGTTTTTCAAGCCTGTTCATATTGGGCGGTTTGTGATAAAGCCCACCTGGGAGCCCTATGCCCCTGGGTCTAATGAGGTGATTATAGAGATCGATCCGGGACAGGCCTTTGGTGTAGGGACCCATGCCAGCACCAGGTTGATGCTACTGGAGATGGAAAGGTTATGGCAGGAGCAGGGATGGGATGGAGATGGTGTTGCTGCTTCAGAGCTCCCTTCAGTTCTGGATGTAGGGTGTGGAACAGGGATTCTTGGTATTGCTGCTGCAAAACTTGGGGCAGCATCGGTCCACTGTATTGATATAGATCCTGAAGCAGTCAAGGCAGCCAGACAGAATGTAGTTCTAAACCACTGCCGCCACATAGTCACTGTAAGCCAGGACCCTGTATGGAAGATTGAACCTCCCTGGACTGTGGTTCTGGCAAATATAGACCGGGATACCCTATGTCTTTTGTCAGAACACCTTGCTGCACAGTTAGAGTCAGGGGGATGGCTCATAGTTTCCGGTATTCTCAGGGAACAGGCCGATATGGTGAGAGATGCCATGGGCCGGAACGGTCTG
>JALSKY010000313.1 GCA_026988585.1 Deltaproteobacteria bacterium | reverse complement strand
GAAGAGAATCAGGGGCCTGATCTGTTCATACCACCAAGGCACATGAAAGGGGCTGTACATGGGGACAGGGTGGCAGTCCGGATTGAAAGGACCGATCCCAAGGGACCGGTGGGTTCCATCATCAGGGTTATAGAACACAAACAGAAGAAAATAGTCGGCACCTATCTGGATAGCCGCCATTTTGGTGTAGTCAAACCTGAAGATGAACGGATACATATCGAGATCCTGATCCCGAAGGAGAAGGCGGGAAAGGCCAGAGACGGGGATGCGGTAGTGGCAATCATTACCGACTTTTCCCCCACAGGCAACAGTGTCGAAGGCAAGATCGTGGAGGTTCTTGGGGACCCTGAAGAGATCAAGGTGCAGTCCAAAATAGTGATCCACAAACACAATCTTCCCCACAAATTTTCCAAAAAGGCCTTACAACAGGCGGAAGATCTGCCGGACATGGTGGTAGAGGAAGATCTCAAGGGAAGGCGTGATATAAGATCCCTGCCCCTGGTGACTATAGATGGAGAACATGCCAGGGATTTTGACGATGCGGTTCATGTTAAGAGAACCAGATCAGGCTATATACTAACTGTAGCTATTGCTGATGTCAGTCACTATGTGCAGAAAAGCTCTCCTCTTGACCAGGATGCCATAGAAAGAGGCACCAGTGTCTATTTCCCGGACAAGGTTATTCCAATGCTGCCCGAAGCCCTCTCCAACCATCTCTGCAGTTTGGTACCGGATGAAGACAGACTCTGCATGGTTGCCCGTATCTATTTTGACAAACAGGGTAATGTTACAAAGTCCACATTCTTCAAGGCAGTGATGAGAAGCCATAACAGGCTCACCTACTCCCTGGTCAAAGAGCTTCTGGATGGAAAAGACAAAAGGCTCGCAAAACGGTACAGTGAACTGGTGCCTGGCCTGCAGAATATGGAGGAGTTGGCAAGGCTCCTGATGGAGAGACGCAGAAAGAGGGGAAGTATAGATTTTGACCTGCCTGAACCTGAAGTGATCCTGGGGCTTACAGGGGAACTGGATGAGATTGTCCTCAGAGAACGGAACATTGCCCACAGGCTCATAGAGGAGTTCATGATCGCTGCCAATGAGGCTGTGGCACGCTACCTGGCAGAACGCTCAATCCCTACCCTTTTCAGGATCCATGACAAACCGGACAGGGAAAAGATAGAAGACTTTGTCAAGTTTCTACAGACCCTTGGCTATAACATAACTCTACCCAATGACATCACTCCGTTCTGGTGTCAGAAGATATTGAATATGGTCAAGGGCAAACCGGCTGAATATATAGTCAATTCCATGCTCATACGCACCATGCAGCAGGCAGTGTATTCAGAAGAAAACAAAGGGCATTTCGGCCTCGCCTCCCCGACCTATCTCCACTTTACATCTCCCATACGCCGCTATCCGGACCTGATAGTCCACAGGATACTAAAGGCGAATCTCCGCAAACCGAGAAAGAGACCTGTCTATAACAATGAAGAGCTGCACGTCTTGGGAGAGGAGATGAGCCAGAGAGAACGCACAGCCATGGAGGCTGAAAGGGAGATGCTGGACAGGCTCAAGATCCGCTATATGGAAGACAAAATTGGAGAGACCTTTGCCGGTATCATCTCATCCATCACCAGTTTTGGCATGTTCGTGGAGCTGAAAGAACTCTTTATCTCTGGTGTGGTAAAGCTGGTAGATATGGCTGATGATTACTATGAATATGACTCGGCTGCCCACTGCCTCATTGGCAGAGGGACTGGAAAACGGTACAGGATAGGCCAGGAAGTAAACCTTAGGCTGGTGGCCATAAACAAGGCCAGACGTCATATTAACTTTGTCCTGGTAGAGGACGGAGAGGGGATAGAAGAGTCCAACAAGCCCAAGAAGCAATGTAGTACAAAAGGCAGCGGGAAAAGAAAAAAAAGAGAAAAATACAACGGTGCGCCTGGAACCAAACAGGATTCTGTCAAGAAGAAGGAGAGGCGCAAAAAGAGTTCGAGGTAAAGGTCATGGCTGTTCCCAAAGAGGTACAGGAACGGATCAAACGCCTCAGGGAGGAGATCGACTATCATAACTACCGCTATTACGTCCTGGACTCCCCTGTCATAAGCGATGAGGAATATGATGCCCTGATGCAGGAGCTGCTGGAGCTGGAGGAGAGATATCCGGAAACCATCACTCCGGACTCACCCACACAGAGAGTAGGGGCTCCGCCATCAGAAAAATTCAAACCTGTTCCCCATTCCATCCCCATGCTCAGTCTGGACGATGCATTTACCCGGGCAGAGGTATTGGAATTCGATATTAGGATAAAAAAATTTCTGGGTCTTCCTGATGATTTTGTCATTGAATATACCGTGGAACCCAAGATGGATGGGCTGGCTGTAGAGCTGGTATATGAAGACGGCGTACTGAAAAGCGGCTCAACCCGCGGTGATGGCATAACAGGAGAGGATGTAACCGCCAACATCAGGACCATAAAATCTGTACCGCTCCGGCTCATCTCCCGCAACCTGCCCCCCCCAAGCCTTCTCGAGGCCCGCGGTGAAGTTTACATGGAGAAGGAGGCGTTCAGGAGGCTGAACCAGGAACGTGAAAAAAGGGGACAGCCTCCCTTTGCAAATCCGCGAAATGCAGCAGCCGGTTCACTCAGGCAGCTTGATCCTTCAGTAACAGCGCAACGCCCTCTCGATATCTATTTCTACGGGATCGGCCTGGTGAAAGGTCATCTTTTCAAAACACAGTGGGAGATACTGTCAACCCTGAAAAAATGGGGGCTCCGCACAAATCCCATGGCCAGAAAGCTCCAAGGTATCAGGGCTGCCATCAACTACCATGAGAAGATGGCTGAAAAACGGCCAGAGCTACCTTATGAGATAGATGGAATAGTGATCAAGGTTAACAGCCTGGAACTGCAACATAAGCTTGGCAGCAAGACCAGGAGTCCGCGCTGGGCCATTGCCTACAAGTTCGAGGCAGCACAAGCCATAACCAGAATCAGGGATATCATACTGAGCGTGGGCAGAACCGGTGCAGTAACACCGGTGGCAATCATGGAGCCGGTAAGGGTTGGGGGAGTTACTGTGAGCAGGGCAACCCTGCACAATCAGGATGAAATCAGGCGCAAGGATATCAGGATCGGGGACTGGGTCATAATCCGCAGGGCTGGTGATGTAATACCTGAAGTGGTTAAACCCCTGAAAGAGAGGCGCACAGGAGCGGAAAAGGTGTTTCAGATGCCAGACAGATGCCCTGTGTGCGGACACCGCCTTGAAAAGGGAGAAGACGAAGCAGTATGGCGCTGTCCGAATCCTGACTGTTTTCCCCGGCTGGTCAAGAGAATTGCACACTTTGTCAGCAAGCCTGCAATGGACATAGAAGGCCTTGGCCCTAAGGTAGTGGAACAACTCGTAACTGCAGGAATAATCAGAGATATTCCAGACATCTATCATATCCAAAAGAGTGACCTGCTATCTCTGGAAGGCTTTGGAGAAAGATCTGCACAGAACCTCATAGATGCCATCGAGGCGAGTAAAAAGGTATCTCTCTCAAGATTCCTGTTTGCCCTTGGAATAAGGCATGTGGGTGAGGTAACCGCTCAGCTCATTGCTGATCATTTTGGCAATCTCGATGCAATAATGGATGCAAGTGAGGAGGATTTCCTGACCATAAAGGGGATCGGTCCGGAAGTAGCCAAGAGCATAGCATCATGGTTCCAGGATACCAAAAACAGGAAACTGGTACAAAAACTGAGGGATTCAGGGATAGTTATCCAGGAACAATTTGCCACAAAAGATGAAAGAGGACACGGACCTGTTAAAGGCAGGAGTTTCGTGTTTACAGGAACCCTCAGCTCAATGGCAAGAAGCAGGGCCAAAGAGCTGGTAAAGGAGATGGGTGGCAGAGTGATGTCCACTGTTGGCAAAAATACCGATTATGTGGTAGCAGGTAAAAATCCAGGATCAAAATACCTAAAGGCACAGGAAATGGGCATCACCATCTTGACTGAGGATCAGTTTCTCAACATGATCGGGGAATCATCACAAGGAGAAACGCAGGAGAAGAAGTCTGTATAGAGGTGCTCAGGCTATGGAGACCAAAAGGATACATGCCAGGATATATGGGAGAGTGCAAGGCGTATTCTTCCGGGCATCCACAAGAGATCAGGCCAGGGAGCTGGGTCTGTCAGGCTGGGTCCGGAACATGCCTGACGGCACGGTTGAAATAGAGGCAGAAGGAGATAAAAAACAGGTTGATAAGCTGTTGACATGGCTCTGGCAGGGGCCGCCAAATGCCAGGGTTACAGCAGTTGAAACCATGGAACTAACTGCCAAGAATGACAGATCTGGCTTCCATGTGATCTACTGAACCAACTTGTTTCAAAAAGAAGAGGAGAAGGAGCCATAACCACGGAACCGAATCCAGAAAACGCTTCCTTCCTGCTCCTGGGACGGGAAAACCACGGGCCTACTCGTGACATGCTATCATCCTGGCTGAAGATGAAAAATCTCAAGAGATATCAAGAGAAAGAGTAGAAACAGGACGATTGCCTCGGCAGATATTGCCCTTTGCCTGGAAACAGTCCCCCGTATCCTTGCAAGCATGGCAGAGATCACCACAGAGGTCATCAGTATGGCAGTGATCCCTATTGCTGCATTGGAGATCGAGAGCCGGGGCCAGAAGGCACCATGCTTAAGGGCCAGGTCCTCAGCAAAGAGGATAAATCCGATATTGAACATATTGCTGCCGAGAAGGTTGGATATTGCCAGTTCTGGCGCGCCGATCCGCAAAGCAGCAAGGGATGACGCCATCTCTGGCAGGGTGGTACTCAGAGCCATGAACTGAAAGCCTGTATAACTGGCATTCCATGCCATTTTAGTTGTAATGGCATCAGCCACATGAGCAATGAAATAGGCTGCCACAGAGATGGAAATTGCAGCAATCAGATAGGTGATTACTGCCCTGCTTAAACTGCCATCCACAGGACCACTGGAATCAAGATCTCTCGCCTCCTCCCTTTCGGACTTGAACACCAAGAACATACTTATCAGAAAAGTTACCAATAGAACAATGGAGATGCCGGAGACAGACAGAAGGGGCAGAGGCTGCCCGATCATCATCCCCAGCAACAGTCCGAGAGAAGCTACAGATAGAACAGCTATGCTCAGTGCACCTGTAATGGCGGAAGTTACAGTGAGATGGGCAAGAACAGGCCCGTTCTTGCAAAACAGATCCAGCACTCCGATAATCATTAGATTATAGATGCACGCTCCAAACACTCCGGCAGCTGCCAGGTTTGGCTGGTCTAGTATCCTCACAGCCGTTATACCGGAGCCCAGCTCAGGCAGTGATGTGGCAGTGCCAAGGAGGATTACTCCGATAAAGGAGCGGCCAATACCTGTAAGCTCAGAGATCTGGTCCGCAGCCTTTGCCATGAAATTGGATACGAACAAGATAAAGACGCATAGACAGACAAACTCTCCCCAAAGCAAAAGAGATGAGTCCATCACGCCTGCTCCACAGGAATGGCCCTGGCAAGTTCCTGCCTTATCTCATCCTCTATCCTGGACCTGAACAGGGAAGCAGCAAAACCAAGCTTCAGCCTCACATCAAGGTGATCATCCCGGATCTCTATCTGTCCCCTGACAGGCCCGGAGAGATTGCATGAATTGCCTGACCAGCGGTGTTTAAGCCCATACTTCTTGGCAGTCTGCTCTATCAAGGGTCTTATCTTCTGCTTCACACCTTCAGCATCTCCATGATGCGGATG
>JALSKY010000312.1 GCA_026988585.1 Deltaproteobacteria bacterium | reverse complement strand
TCTTCTCAGCAATCTCTCTCAACCTTTCGGAGTTGTTACCAGAGGTGCCGTGCTGTGCACCTGACACCTTGTATGGTTCCAGGGCCTTGTGGATCTCTGCAGTAAGATCAACCTGGATCCCTTGATCACTTGCCTGGATTCCATGGGTTGTGCCATTGTTCAGGGCGATCCAGTCTGGAAAGATATCATGGGCATTGAGCCCTCTGATCAGGAACAGGGCCTCCTCTACAGTAGAAAGCCCAAGTTTTCCTTTGATTTCACCAACCTCTGTCTCAAGACCGGCCCACTTTGGTACATAGGCATTAAGCTCTATATTTGCCAGAAGATTCTGATCATCAGGCATATGAGAGGCATCTATGGCAATGGAAGTTATACCTGCCTGAAAAAGGGTAGGAATCTCCACCTTGGCAGGTTCTATATCCTCTGCTTTTTTTATACCGTAATGATCTGCATGAATGGCTACAGGAACAGTTATCCCCAGTTCATTGGCAACCTGGTCCACCCGTCTGGCCAAATTCCAGAAATTAGTAGCGCAATAGGCATTTGCGCCACCCTCAGACCTGGCAATCTCCATGATTATTGCTGCATTGGCACGTTGGGCAGCGGCGAGCACGCCTCTGACAACGATATAATTCCTCGCATTTGCTGCAATGGTCATGGCCTTGCCCTTTTTCAAAAGGGCCCGGTCAATCACCTTGCCACTTACTATCAACGCCCTTGAATTGGGAAATATCTTCTGAATGTTTGGGGGACGACCGATCTCCAGTGCCTTTTCAAAACTGTTGCTCATTTTAAACCCTCCTGAGACTAAATGTTACGAGATAGTAAAGGCGTACAGCTCCTGTATTGAAATTCTGTTTTTTAATTATACCTCCTGCAATAACAAAAAAAAGCCCCAAAATACCAATTGGGGCCTTTCATCTCCTGCACATAAGAGACGGATCAGGGTGATCCATCCAAACAGGGTAGCTATTGCAACTGCCAGGCCTTCATAAGCTCTTCAGCCCGTTCTTTGCTTTTTCTGTCCACATCCTGGGCCATAACCTTGTCAAGGTAGTTCCTGGCCTTTGCATCATCACCTCTGGCATGAGCTATCTCCGCTGCATGAAGGTTTAGGACAGGGTTTTCATCCTTGGTCAGATTAAGGGCCTCCTGAATATGGGTCCATGCCGCATCCGTATTACCTGCTTTGAACTCTACCCACGCAGCAGTATCCAGAAAAGTAGGATTATCTGTTGCCCTGGCCAGTACCTTGCCTATCATCTCCTTGGCTGCCTCCAGCTTCTGCTTGTCTTTTGAAAAGCTGTCTGCATAGAGATAGGCCAGATTGTTTAGGAGCAACGCTGAACCAGGATATTTTTCGAGCAGTTTCTCATAGACCGCTACCGCCTGGGCCGGTTGCCCGTTCAGGTCATAGAGAACAGCGAGGGCCATACCGGACCTCACATCCATATCCTTGTCAAAGGCCTGCTTCAGTCTTGAAATAGCCTCACCAATCTTGCCCTGTGCCATATAGACCTGTGCAATCCCCTGAAAAGGGGCGGTCCAGTTGGGGGCCAGCTCAGATGCCTTCTGATAGGCCTTCAATGCTGCATCATAATCCCCGGTTCTGGCCAGCACCTTGCCAAGATAATAGTGAATCATCGGCACATCCGGTCTCTTGTCAGCCTCTGCCTCTAAGAGCTTTCTGGCGCCATGGAGATCCTTCTTGGCAAGATGGACCATGAACATGGCTGGCAGGGCCTGTTGCCAGCCACCCTTCTTGTCATATGCCTGCCGAAACCAGTCCATGGCCTTGTCAAAATCCTTTTTGGCAGCAGAGAGCCTGCCCATCAGCAGATAACCAAGGGGATCCTCAGGAGCACTATCTATTATCTTCTTGAAATAATCCCTGGCCTTGTCATACTGTTTCTCAGAGGCATAGATCTCTCCAAGGGCCCTGAGGAAAACCAGATTTTCTGGCTGAACCTCAAGCCCCTTTTCCAGCACCTCTACAGCCCTGTCACGATCCTTTCTTGCAAGATAGAGCCTGGCAAGATTCATTCTGATAAGCTGATTGCCCGGATTCTTTTCAACAGCATTTTTCAATGTGTCCAGGGCAATGGCCTCTTTCTTGTTGAGCAACTGAACCCGTGCCAGCATCAGCTGTGCCTCAGCATCCTTGGGCCTGGCTATTGCAACCTGATTCAGATGGGACTCTGCCTGATCCAGCTTTCCCTTGGCCATGAGTATCCTGCCCAGCAGGGCATGGGCATCAAGGTTTGCCTGGTCTTTCTCCAGAACCTTCTCACAGATCTTTTCCGCCTGATCAACATCGCCCTTGGCCGCCAGGAGAGTTGCCTTTAATACCTGCAACTGCCTCCTTGCCTTTGGATCTTTCACTGTGTGCAGGGCAGATTCTATGGTATCAAAGGCAGCATCCATATCCTTCCTGGCCACCTGGACACGGGCAAGCTGCATGGCTACAGCTGCATCTTCAGGGACAGTTTTCATTATTTTGCCAAGGATCTTCTCTGCCTTGGCCAACTCTCCTGATCTTAGGAAAAACCCTGCCTTGGCCTTCTCCATCTCAAGGGTATCTGGAAGAGAGGCATAGGCCTTAGCAGCCTGCTCCTTTAAACCCAGACGCTCAAGTGTGTTTGCCCTCAACAGTTTCAGGGAATCCTTGGCATTTCCAGCCTCAACCATACGGTCCAGGGCCTCTACAGCCTTTTCAGGCTTACCTGTAATGCCATAATATTCTGCCATGAGAACAAAGGTTGCTGAATGGTCAGGGAAATCCCTTTGCAGGGCCTCTGCAGCAGCCTCAAGTTTTTCAGGCTGATTGGAATTGCGGTAACAGATGGCCATGAGAAAACGGGGTTCAAACCCCTTGTCCTGGATCTTTTTCAGGATTTCCACTGCCTCGTCATAGCGGTTCTCCAGCATCAGGGTCCTGGCCTTGGCCAGTTCAAAGTCAGGAGAAAGCTTTTCCTTTTCCTTTATCTTGTCCAGCTCCTCCATGGCGGCCTCTGCCTGCCGTGCCATAACCAGTATCTTGGCCCGTTCCAGCCTTGCTGCATCCAACTCGGGGTCGGCTTCTACCGCATTTGTGAAACATCCGAATGCCTGCTTTGGATTCTTGTCTGCAAGATAAGCCTTACCCAGTTTGTACCAGGCCTGTGCATTCTTTGGATCTATCTGCAGGGCGTTTTTGAACTCCAAAACCGCCTTCTTGACCTCACCCTTCTCCATCAGGGTGGTTCCCTTATCCAGAAAACTCTTGATCTTCTCCTCTCTGCTTGTACATCCTGACACAAGAGAAAGTGCCAGTATCAAAATAATACAGAGAGTAATGATTCTATTTCTTTCCAGTAAATACATTCCAAAATCTCCTGTATTCCGTTTTTACAGTTCTGTTTTTTCCATTTTCAGGGTCCTGATCTTTTTGCAGAGCAACCGGCCTGTTTAACTCCTTTTCTCTAAGCCTATACTTGAGGGCAAGGGCTGTAAGCTTCTTCTCAAGAACCCTGTTTTTTTCTCTCTCCTGCTCCAGCATCTGCTGCAGGACCTGCACAGCGCGATCCTGCCTGATCTCCTCCAGCCGCAACAGCCTGGTCTCCATCAACTCCAACTTCCCGGAAAGTGATGCAAACATGGACTCGATTCCAGCAGTGTCGGCCATTGAAGTTCCAGCTCTCATGGACAGGTCTGTTTGCTGCCCTGTCTGCACCTGTTCCGTATCAGAAGTTCCAGCAGATTCCTGACCGTAGCGTAAACGGAGTAGTTCATTATCCTTGACCACCTGCTCTATGGTTTCCGGCGTGACCTGATGCTGATCCTCTGCAAAGGCGTAAGTGAGTGCGGCATCACATATAGAATTTATGAGCCGGGGTATGCCACGAGAGTATTGATGGACAAGGGATATGGCTCCATCCTGAAAGATAGACTGGGTCTTGCTGTCTCCGGGGCTATGGCCTGCAACAGAAAGCCTGTGCTCAATGTAGTTCTTGACCTCCTCTTCCGGCAGGCCAGTGAGATGATAATAGACAGAAATCCTCTGGGCAAGCTGCTCCAGGGATGGTTCGGCAAGGCGGTTCCTTAGCTGAGGCTGCCCTACCAAAATGATCTGAAGTAGAAAATCGCTCCCTACCTCGAGATTTGACAACATCCTCAGCTCTTCAAAGGTCTCATCCGGCAGGTTCTGGGCCTCATCCACCATGATGACGCATCGTCTTCCCTGGCTGTAACGCATGATGAAGTGCTCCGACAACCTGTCGAACAGCTCTGTCTTCTCCCGGCCAGGGCAGTCCAGCTCATACTCCTTGACCAGCATCTCCAGCAGGGCCTGTGGCGTAAGGTTGGTATTCATTATCATGGCAATATCCACAGAATCCCTGATCTTCTCAAAGAGATACTTCAGGAGAGTGGTCTTACCTGCCCCAACATCTCCTGTCAGGGCAAGAAAACCGATATTGTGGATAACACCATATTCCAGATGGGTCAGGGCGAGATCATGGACCCGGCTCATATATAGAAAATCTGGATCTGGCGTCAGGATAAAGGGGCGTCTTTGCAACCCAAAAAACTCAAGATACATATCTTCTCACATTCCGGTAAAAAGGCCCTGAACCTTCCATTTCATAATGATCCAGGCGGGAAGTTCCAATCAATACTTTACACTGTAGCCCATGGATTCAAAGGCCCCTGCGTCATTCAGCACTGTACCCAGGATCTTCTCCCTTTTGACAAGGTTCATGGCAGTCTTGATACTCTCGGTAGAAGTAACCCCGGCCCGTGCCACCAGCAGGATGGAATCCACATATTCCGAAAAGACCAAGGGATCAGGACAGGTGTTGAGTCCAGGGGTGTCGAAGATGATATAACGGTCAGGATAGCGCTTTTTAAGCTCCTGAACCAGATCCTCCATTGCAGGAGAACCTATTATCTCAGTAGAGGCGGTAATTTTTCCGCCAGCAGGAAGAACAGTAAGCTTGTGAATGCCTGGATTGATAAACAGCTCCTCAAGGGGCACTCTGTTCTCAAAGTACTGTTTCAGTCCCGGGGTGTCCGGTCCCAGCCCCAAAAGTTCATGGATTGAAGGTCTCCTGAAATCCACATCCACCAGCAATGTGGTCTGTCGAGTGTCCCTGGCCATGCTTATGGCAAGGTTCATGGCCACAGTACTCTTACCCTCATCCATATCGAAGCCGCTGACCTGAATAGTGTTCATCCCCTGCTGTCGTGTATGCTGTAGAATTCTGGTTCGCAAAAGCTTGAACTGGTCAGTTACCGGATGATTTTCCTCAACAGTGATCACATTATTCTGGATGAACCTCCCCTTGGGGATCTTGATCACCTTGGTCTTGAAATAACTGGGCGCGGATACTGCTGCTGAGACAGCAGGTGCCTGCTGAGACTTGTCAGCCTTTTCAGCCGCTGTCTCACTGCTCTGCTGGGCCTTTGCCTTTTCAAGTGCCTTCTTGATCCTGCTCATATCTAATAAACCCCTTTTTCTCTGCCTGATACCTTAATATTGTAAAAAAACAGATCAATTTTATGAATATCTTAACGACCTCAAACTCTCTAAACCTTGGACTGGATAAGCCGGGTGAGTTTCGCATAAAATATATATAGATCCATTACGAAATAGTGAAAAAGAACCACAGCAAGGATACCTGCCACCACAACAGCACCTACTGCAAGGAGTTTCCTTCTGTTCCTCTTTTCAGGCTCATCCTTTTCACCAATGGTGGATATGACGGACAGAACCGGCACACCGGTGACCTTTTCCAGCCCTTCTGCATCCCTG
>JALSKY010000311.1 GCA_026988585.1 Deltaproteobacteria bacterium | reverse complement strand
TGACGACCTGAGTGTTGTCAACATCCCGTTTACCAAGCGGGCAGAGGAACCTTCCATCATGGAGAGTGCCACAGAAGTAATATCCCAGTTTATCAAGCCGGTGGCAAACCTGATCCTTGCCCTGATCTTCATCTTCGTAATACTGAAACCCCTCCTGGACAAATTCGTCCTGGGTTCCAAAGAGAAGACAGGGGCAACATCAGCACTGCCAGAGGGTGGAGAGCTTGCCATTGAGGGAGCAGGTCCAGGAGAGCTGCCTCCCAGCTTTGAGCCAATACCGGATGCAACTGTTGAACTGAAAGAACTGGCCAGCAACTATCCAGAACGGGCAGCTGCACTTATCAAGATCTGGCTACGGGAACAGGATCAGAAAGAAGATAACGAGAGCTGAGGAGCAAAGGAGACAGGAGTTGATAGATCCCACACTACTCACTGATCCCAAAGGACCGCTGAAGGCAGCAGTTTTTCTGCTTGCCATGGGGGAACAGTTCACAGCCGAGGTCTTCAAGCACCTCAAGCAGGAGGAGGTCAGAAAGGTCTCCTCTATTATGGCCCAGGTGCAGAATATCCCTGGTGAGGCGGTACAGAAGGTGCTGGAAGAGGTCAGGGAAAAGATGGCAGTGGTGCAGGGCGAGGTCTCGGTACCGGTGGAAGATTTCCTCAAAAAGGTCCTGTTTACGTCCATGCCAGAGGAGCAGGCCCAACAGTTGTATGAGGAAATATTGCGCCAGTTGCATCCATCTACATTCCAAAAACTCTCCAGCCTGGAACCAAAGGTGATAGTAAACTTCCTCATAAATGAACATCCCCAGACCATTGCGGTGATCCTGGCACACCTGGAGCCGGAGCTCTCGGCAGAGATCCTGGAGCAGCTTCCGGAAAACCTGCAATCAGACGTTATGCTCAGGATTGCAAATCTGGAAAAGATCAGCCCAGACATTGTCGCAGAGATAGATCGGGTACTGGAAGAGGAACTGTTTTCTGTTGAGATGAGCGATGCAACCAAGGTGGGAGGAGCAGAAAAGGTTGCAGAAATCCTGAATAACGTGGACAGAACGCTGGAAGACAACCTGATGGAGCAGATAGAGGAAAATTCCGAAGAACTTGCAGAAGAGATCAAGAAGCTGATGTTCAAGTTCGAGGACCTCCTGGAGGTGGACGATGCTGCCATAGTGGCACTGCTGAAAGAGATCAGCACTGACGAACTGAAGCTGGCGCTCAAGGCAGCATCAGACGAGCTGAAGGAGAAATTTTTCAGCAACATGTCAGAGCGCGCAGGCCTGATGCTCAAGGAGGATCTTGAGACCATGGGACCTGTAAAGCTGAAGGATGTGGAACAGGCTCAGCAGGCCATCATCCGTGTAGCCAAACGGTTGGAGGCTGAGGGAAAGATTGTGCTGGGCGGCAAGGGTGGAGACGAGGTTGTGGTCTGATATGCAGTTGTCTCTCTCATCACCTGAATCTATGGAAGAACGCATACAGATGGTGCCATGTCCAGGATTATAAAAAAGGGAAAATGCAAGTTTGCTCTACTGGACGCCAATACTGAAGTTGGCAATACCGCTCCTATGGATGCCCCCGAAGGAGAAGCAGTCAATGAATCGGAGTTCAACCCCTTCCTCTCTCTATTACCAGGCAAGGAGGAGTCGGAAAGAGAGGAAAGGCAAAGGCTGGAGCGTGAAAAAGGAGATCATGAAACCGTTGCGGTAACAGACCGATCCAATTCGACACAGAATCAGGAAAAAGAAGAAAAAACAACACACTCCATCTCACCGGAGGAGCTGAAACGGATGGCCGATGAGGCCAATGCCATGAAGAGGGAGGCGGAGAAGATCCTTGAAGAGGCGCGCAAACGGGCTGAGGAGATGGAGAGTCAGGCCTATGCTGCAGGCTATGAGCAGGGACAGAAAGATGGCCTTGAGATAGGAAGGCAGCAGTACCAGATAAAGATCCAGCATCTTGATTCAGTGATCCAGGAGATTGAAAAACAGCGTACGGAACTCCTGGAGCAGGAAAATGAGGCCCAGATGGTCATTCTTGCCCTTGCAGTTGCCCAAAAAACCGTTGAGGCAGTTATAAACCTGGATCATTACGCTATAGCAGAGGCAGTGCGGGCTGCAGTCAAGTATGTGGCGAAAGGAAGCGCCATCACCATTCATCTACACCCAAGAGATTTGGCGTCCATACAGGAATCAGGAGATATATCCAACAATCCGCTTGGTCTCGGAAAGATACTCCTGAAGGAAAATGATCAGATCAGTCGGGGAGGATGTATCGTTGAGAGCGATTTTGGCCTTATTGATGCCACAGTTCAGTCAAAATGGGCTGCGGTAATGGAAGAGATAGAAAGGGCCCTTAAAGATAGGACAGGTCTATCTATACCGTCAGAAATAAAGACTCTCCCGGTGAACAACAATGGTCGTGACAGTGATCTCAACCAAGCAGAACATGAACCTGGAGCACTCCCCCGCTTGAGCCCTGAAGATAGAGACGGACAGGATCCTGAACCCCATGCTTGATATCTCCGGATATGTTGATATCTGTAAAAGATCTCAGGTCATCCGCTCCTTTGGCCTGGTAGAAGAGGTCTCCGGTATGGTGATAAAGGGCCACGGACCGGCGATTCCCGTAGGCGGTCTTTGCTCTGTAGAGACCAGAACAGGAGAAAGACTCCCTGCCGAGGTGGTGGGTTTCAGGAAAAACAGCATCTATCTCATGGCCCTGGGGGATATGGCTGGAATCGAGCCAGGCAGCAAGATATGGGCATGTCAGAAAAGGGCCTCTGTTGC
Source organism: Deltaproteobacteria bacterium (assembly GCA_026988585.1). Classification (GTDB taxonomy): domain Bacteria; phylum Desulfobacterota; class Dissulfuribacteria; order Dissulfuribacterales; family QOAL01; genus JALSKY01. The sequence continues at coordinate 3,016 of JALSKY010000311.1, read as the reverse complement.
AGTGGGAAACGCCCTGCTCGGCAGGATTCTCGACGGCAAGGGAGAACCTATTGATGGCAAGGGACCTATCAGACAGGAGGCCCGCTATCCACTCTATGCAAAACCCCTGAACCCAATGGATCGGCCAAGGATCGACACTCCTGTGGATGTTGGAATACGCGCCATAAATGGGTGTCTAACCATAGGCAAGGGGCAGCGGATAGCTATCATGGCCGGCTCTGGCGTGGGCAAGAGTACCCTTCTTGGCATGATGGCCAAACACACCTCTGCAGATGTAAATGTGATAGCCCTCATTGGAGAGAGAGGGCGGGAACTCAGAGATTTCATTGAACGGGATCTTGGACCTGAAGGGCTGAAACAGTCTGTAGTGGTTGTGGCAACCTCAGATCAGCCCCCCTTGGTCCGGTTGCGAGGCGCCTATCTTGCCATGGCAATTGCAGAATTCTTCAGAGATCAGAAGAGAGACGTGATCTTCATGATGGATTCAGTAACGAGATTCGCAATGGCACACCGTGAAGTCGGGCTCTCCATTGGTGAACCGCCTACTTCCAGGGGCTACACCCCATCGGTCTTTGCCGAACTGCCAAAACTCCTGGAACGAGCTGGCAGAAAAGGAAAAAATGGCAGCATTACCGGCATCTATACTGTACTTGTCGAGGGCGATGATATGAATGAGCCTATTGCTGACACAGTACGATCCATAGTTGACGGACATGTTGTTCTCAGCAGGGAGCTGGCCCATAAAGGCCACTATCCTGCCATAGATATCCTGGCCAGCATAAGCAGGGTCATGAAGGATATAGCCCCGCAGGAACAGCTTGATGCCTACCACAAGCTGATAAAGGTATTGGCCACCTATGCCCGTGCAGAAGACCTGATAAACCTTGGGGCATACAGCAAGGGAAGTAACCCTGATATAGACTATGCCATGAACAGGATCTCAGATATCAACGAGTTTCTCACCCAGGATATCCTGGAAAGGGCAACGCTGCAGGAGAGCGTTGAACAGCTCATTGCCCTGTTCTGAGGAGAGATATGGGCTATCGATTCAGACTCGAGACCGTATTGAACCTGAAGAGACGCCTTCAGGAGGCAGCACAGATGGAGCTATCCCGGATAGACACCATGAAAAGAAGCCGGGAAGAGGAACTGGCAGCAGAAAGACAGAGACTCAACACCCTCAGGGATAAGCAGAGAACGCAACTGTGCCATGGCATGAGTGCAGAGGAATTCCTCCTGATGCAGGACGCTATTTTCATCACTGAAAAGAGGATACAGATAACAAAAGAAGAGCTATCTAAGCTGGATATTGAGAGGAGAAAGGCCAGACATAATCTTGTGAATAGACACAGAGAGAAAAGGCTGATGGAGAAGCTCAGGGAGAAGGATCTGGCAAAATATAAGGAATCTGAACAGAAACAGCAGCAGTTAGAGGCTGATGAATTTACCTCCATCAAGTTCAGCCGAAACAAGGAGGAATAAGATGTACCTGACAGAAGCGATCCCGGCCCGAAAGAGCAAAGGAACAATCTCAGCCATACAGAATGGTTTTGTCATGAATTGGAAGCTTTTTTTTATGGTCACTGCGATCCTGACCTCAATGCTGCTGACACCAGTTCTCTCTCCTGGATGGTGTGAGGAGCTACCTAATAGTGAAAAATATACAGGGGGCAGAACTACCCCGCCCAAAATATCATCAGATATTCTCACATCGGACAAGGGATGCAGCCAGGAGCTGGTTGACCTGCTCAATGCCAGAGCTGCTGAGATGGATGCCAGAGAAGAGAAAATAAGGAAGAGAGAGCAGGAACTCAAACTGCTGCAGGAAGAGATTCTGGAGAAGATAAAACTGCTGAAAAAGATGCAGAGGCAGCTTGAAGGCCCTATCAAGAAGAGGGCGGCTGAAGAGGAAGCAAAATTACAGCACCTTGCAGGGGTTTACAGTTCCATGGACCCGGGCAGGGCAGCGGCGCTATTGAACAAGCTGGATGATGAGACCGTTACCAAACTGTTCTCAATTATGAAAAGCAAGAAGGTTGCCGCTATCCTGGCCAACATGGAGCCGGAGAAGGCTGCAAGGATCAGCAAGTTTCTTTACAAGGATGTTCCACCGGATCAATATTGAGTTTTATGGCTGTCAGCAAATAGAAGAATCACCAATGAACAGGCAGTTTTACCAGGGCCTTCTCCCTGTTTCGGAACAGCAGATATCCCTGTTTTCTGCCCATGAGATAAAGATCCCTGGTTATTCTCACATCATCCTTGCAATACCTTATGATTTTTTCAATTTTTCCCTGTTTCCACCATTTCAGGGCCATAAGTCCGTTGGCAGTCTTTCTGGTTCCCATGGATGCACGGGCCAGGCTATCCAGGCTGAGCCTGTATCCAAGTCTTTGATGGACCTCTTCCAGGATATCCAGGACTGGCAGGGCATAGAGATCAAAGGAGGCATAGGGCGAAAGGACCAGGAAATCAAACCGTTTTATATTGAAACCGATTACAAGGTCCATCCTTCTCAAGATCTTGAATAGATGAGGAAGCTGATCTTGCTGAAAAGATAGCAATGCCCTGGTACCGGAATCATAAAGTACAGCGCAGCTCACTCCCATTCTGTCCGCCCTGTGCCAACCCCCGACTTCCTGGGCGGACAAACGTGTTTCCAGGTCAAAAACCCCGTACCTGATCTTTTCCCGCCTTACAGCAGGTACAATTCTCTTGTCTGTCCGGCCATTGAAAAAAGATTCAGGTTCTGCTGCATTCTGAGACTGTTTTTCATTATGGTTAATGCTGTTTCCGGTGCTGTCAAACAGGACAACTCCTCTCCTGCCCCCATGAACAACTCCCCTGTCATGTACCAACTCCAATATCCGAAGGGCCGCCTGTTTATGAATAGGCCGGTTTCCAGAACCACACTTGGGCGAGTGAACACATGATGGACAGCCCAACTCACACCTGCATCTTCTGATGGTATCATGAGTAACTGACAGAAGCCTCTCTGACGAATGGAAGGCCTGGT
>JALSKY010000310.1 GCA_026988585.1 Deltaproteobacteria bacterium | reverse complement strand
CCTGGAGCAGCAGGTACAGGTGCTGGGGATCTGTAAGGAGTGTCTCGATGGCAGAGAGGATTGATACATAAAAATTTTTTTGCTCATGTTGTAAGAATTATTCTTATTATCTAATAATTAAGTTAAGGGAGGAGTTATGAAAAAGTTATTGTTCGGTCTTGTGTTGTCTGTACTCTGTGCGGCAGGCATCTTGCCCTGTTCTTATGCGGCTCCTCTGGGGTTGCCGGAAGTAGCCGTTCCTCAGGATAACCCACAGACTCCAGAAAAGGTGAAGCTGGGTGAGCAGCTTTTCAATGACAAGAGGTTCAGCGCTGACGGCACCATCAGCTGCGCCTCATGTCATGATCCGCAAAAGGCCTTTGCAGACGGAGTGCCGTTGGCTGTGGATATCAAGGGACAGAAGGGGACCAGAAATTCTCCAACAGTCCTGAATGCTGCCTTTTATACCACTCAGTTCTGGGACGGCCGGGTGAAGAGCCTTGAAGAGCAGGCCAAGGGGCCTTTCATCAATCCTGTTGAGCATGGGCTGAGTTCTCACAAACCCATTCTGGAGGTTGTCCGCAGTGATCCGGAATATCTCAGGCAGTTCTCAAAGGTGTTCGGGATAAAAGGCGAAGAGATAGAGATAGAGCATGTGGTCAAGGCGATTGCTGCCTTTGAACGTACATTGATCACTGGAGATTCCCCCTTTGATCGCTATCAATATGGGGGAGACAAGGGGGCCATGTCAGAGGCTGCCATCAGGGGGTTGGAGATCTACAGGACCAAGGCCCGGTGCCAGGACTGCCATCCCATAGGGCAGAACAGTGCTATCTTTACTGATAACAAGTTTCACAATCTTGGTGTGGGGTTCTCGGTTATTCAGGACAATCTCTTTGAAATAGTAGAGAGGTTTCGGAGCAGCAAAGAGGCCGGAAGGGATATAGACGAGTCTGTTCTCACGTCTAAGGAGGTTTCAGAGCTTGGCCGCTTTGCAGTGACCCTGGATATTCAGGACATTGGAAGGTTCAAGACCCCAACCCTCAGGAATGTTGCCCTCACAGCCCCTTACATGCATGACGGGAGTATAGAGACCCTGGAAGAGGTTATAGAGCTCTATGATCAGGGAGGAGAGGAGAACCCCATGCTGGACAGCGGTATCCGTCCACTGAAGCTTACGGATAGAGAAAAGGCCGATCTGCTGGAGTTTCTAAAGGCCCTTACCAGCTCCGGCTTAAAGGCATTGGACGATAACAATCAGTAGTATCTGTCAACGAGGCAAACAAGCAAGGAGGAACAGATGAAAGGTAAAAAGAGGATGAACAGACGGAGGTTTTTGAAGCAGGCAGGGTGTGCCCTGGCTGCAGCTTCTATCCCAATGAGCGTGGTGGAGCTGTCATGGGGCGACAGTGATGATAGAAACTTCACCTTTGCTCACATTTCAGATTCCCACCTTACCCATATAGAAGGGGATCGTTTTGTGAGGAATTTCGATCAGGGGCTGAAACGTGCGGTTATGGAGTGCAATTTCATGTCCCCCAAACCGGATTTTGTGGTCTATGGCGGGGATCTTGCCCAGCTTGGCAAACCGGAAGAGCTGGACCATGGCCTGGAGATGATGTCCATGTTACGTCACCCTGTCAAGTGGGTCATAGGCGAGCACGACTATTACCTCGATATGGGCAGGTTCTGGCAGGAGAAGATCAGCAAGCTATATTACAGCTTTGATCATAAAGGTGTGCACTTTGTTGTGTTGAACTCCATCCTGACCTATGACGCTTGGATAAAACAGTGGGCTACGCCTGAGGAAAGGATGGGGAACATGGCGAGGCTGGACAACCCGAATGGCTCTCCATTTATAGTAGGAGAGGAGCAGATTGCCTGGTTGCAGAAGGATCTCTCCGGGGTATCGCACAAGACACCGGTGATAGTTCTGTCACACTCCCCTCTGTACAAGATCTTTAAACCGTGGAACTTCTGGACAGACGATGCAGAGAAGGTTCAGGCTCTGCTGCGGCCCTTTGACAAGGTTACAGTCCTGCATGGCCATGTACACCAGATTCTCTATCATCAGATAGGGAACATCACCTTCCAGGCCATGATGTCAACTGCCTGGCCCTGGCCATATCCTCCGAGTTATATCCAGAAACCTCACCAGGTGCCGAAGATCACCGTATTCATGAACAGGGCAGATCCCTTCCATGAAAGGGATGCTACAGGCTGGTCCATACTCAATCTGGAGGATGGCAGGGTAATCAACCATTTCAAACTCTGGGAGAACAGGGACCGGGTGGTCAGATATGATGATAAGTTGGGTTGTCCTGTAGATCTTGAGTATCAGGAGCCCTCCAAAAGGATTCCGCCACAAGAACATTATTAATGATATAATGATTGAAAAGGAGAGAACAATGAAAAGAGGTTATGTAGCAGCAATATTGAGTTTCAGTCTCACGGCACTGATCTGCAGCGCAACTGTCATTGTAATGGCTGACGAGTTTACCAAGGAAGATCTTGAGAAGTGGAACAAGGAGTTTATGAGCGTGGTAAAACAGGGTGATGAGCTCTTTCACAGCAGCAAGCTGGGGAAAAACAGTGTCTCATGTGATATGTGCCATCCCAATGGTGCAAACACCCACCCAGAGACCTATCCCAAGTTTCAGAAGCAGATAGGAAAGGTTGTAGCGTTGAGAGATATGATCAACTGGTGCATTCAGAACCCCTTGGAAGGCGACACTCTCAAGGCAGATGATCCCAAAATGATCGCTCTTGAGGCGTATATAACTTATGAGCGCAGGGGAAAACCCCTGGCTCCTGGAAAGCATTAACTTAAGGAGATGAAAATGGAAAAGAGAAGTAATTGTCCGGTTACTGGAGAGGCCTACAAACATACGACCCTTGGAGGGGATATGGTCCGGAAGTGGTGGCCAAACCAGTTGAATCTCAGGATTCTTCACCAGAACCCTTCGGATATGAAACCTGTTGGCAAAGATTTCAACTACGCTGAACAGTTTGCGCAACTTGACTATGAAGCACTCAAGCGGGATCTGCGTCAACTGATGACAGAGTCACAGGAGTGGTGGCCTGCAGACTATGGCCATTACGGCCCCCTTTTCATTCGCATGGCATGGCATAGCGCTGGCACTTATCGTGTCTTTGATGGGCGGGGTGGAGGTTCAACCGGAAATCAGCGTTTCGCTCCTGTAAACAGTTGGCCAGACAATGTCAATCTCGATAAGGCACGCCGGCTGCTCTGGCCAATCAAGCAGAAATATGGCAACAGGATTTCCTGGGCTGATCTGCTTATCCTGGCCGGGACTGTGGCCCTTGAGTCCATGGGTTTCAAGACTTTCGGCTTCGGCGGAGGCAGAGTGGATATCTGGGAGCCGGAGGAGGATGTTTACTGGGGGCCTGAATCCCAATGGCTTGGGGATGAGCGTCACCCTGGAGGAGAGCTTGAAAAACCCCTCGCTGCTGATCACATGGGGTTGATCTATGTGAATCCGGAAGGCCCTGGAGGTGAGCCCAATGTTCTGGCTGCTGCTCGTCAGGTTCGTGAGAGTTTCAGGCGCATGGCCATGAATGATGAGGAGACTGTTGCACTAATCGCAGGAGGACACACCTTTGGCAAGTGCCATGGAGCTGCTGATGCAGGCAAATATCTCGGGCCGGAACCAGAGGCTGCACCCCTTGAGGAGCAGGGCCTTGGCTGGAAGAACAGTTACGGTTCCGGCAAAGGGGCAGATACCATAACCAGTGGTCTGGAAGGTGCCTGGACCTTTACGCCTACCAAGTGGGACAACAGTTTTCTGGAGCTGCTGTTCAAATATGAATGGAACCTGGAAAAGAGCCCTGGAGGTGCATGGCAGTGGGTGGCAGTCAACCCGGATCCAGAGGACATGGTGCCTGATGCTCATGATCCAAGCAAAAGGCATAGGCCGATCATGCTCACCACCGACCTGGCCCTGCGTATGGACCCGGTTTACGGGCCAATTGCACGCCATTTTCTTGAAAACCCGGACGAGTTGGCGGATGCCTTCGCACGGGCATGGTTTAAACTTACCCATCGTGACATGGGGCCAAAGGCACGCTATCTGGGACCGGAAGTGCCTGATGAGAACCTGGTCTGGCAGGACCCGGTGCCGCCAGTTGACCATGAACTCATTGATGATGGAGATACCGTTAATCTGAAAAGGGAGATCCTGGAATCTGGGCTGGCCATCGGTGAGCTGGTTTATACCGCCTGGTCTTCGGCTGCAACCTTTCGCTGCTCAGACAGGCGGGGTGGTGCCAATGGTGCCCGTATCAGACTCACTCCCCAGAGAGACTGGGAGGTCAATCAGCCTGTTCAGCTCGCCAAGGTGCTGA
>JALSKY010000309.1 GCA_026988585.1 Deltaproteobacteria bacterium | reverse complement strand
GCTTCGATCCTGGAGAGCTTGATCCCGGCAGCTTCTCGCTCTTTGAGAAGGTTTTTGTAGCGGGTTTTGAGATCAGAGAGGATTTTCTCCTGTGCATCCACTTCCTGCTGAAGAAACTCTGCCCGTTGCCTGATGTCTTGATGCTTCTCCTTTCTCGCCTGTATCATCAGACTGTTGACCAGGAGCACAAGGAGTACGACAGCACCAAACCCACAGAACATGATGTCCAGAAAGGAGAGGTTGAAGGTGGCAAGGGTAGTGCGTGTCTTTCTACCAGCCATGACCTCCCTCATTCACAGGGTTTACGTCAGGCCTGAAGGTTACGCGATACCCCACATTTCGAGCAGTCTGTTGCATCATGCCGGCGGCCCTGATCTGAGCCTGGAGATAAGATGGCCATCGCAATACTCTTCCGTGTCCAGAACCAGTTTATCCTGCATTGCCTGAAGCTGATGGATAAGAAACATCAAAACAATGGAGAGGATAAGGGCGATAAACGTGGAGTTGAAGGCCACACCAAGACTGTTGGTTACACCTGTAATATCCCCTTCTACTGCCTTGTGCGCCTGGGCCAGGGCTGCACCAATACCTCTGACCGTTCCGATAAATCCCACTGATGGGATAGCCCATGCAATATATTTGATAATGGAAAGTTCAGTCTCCTGCCGTTCCGCCTCTACATCGCAGAGGTCCTTTACAGCAGTGGCGGCATCCTGGACATTCCGCGTGGCTCCAAATCTGTGAATGGCCGCAGCCAGGGCCCTGGGGAGGAGTAATGATCTGGATCTGTCCGGAAGGTGGGCAAGGCGTTTTTTTAGCTCAGGTATATCTTCAGGGCCAAGTGGCAGGCCATCAGGCAGCTTCAGGAGATTATGGGAGAGGAGCTGCTGCTGCCTCCAGGTGGTTATCCCTTTGTACCCAATAATTGCAATTGCCCAGAGCATCAACACTATACATGCCTCCTGTTCATAATCTTTGAGCACAACGTAAAAGTTTCTCTCCTCCTGGTAGTTGGGGTCCTGTTCTGCAAGCTCCACCTGTTGGGCCATAAACTCCTTCGCAGCAGGCCTTATAACCGTTACATACGTTGCATGGACTATGATGAAGGAGATAAGCAGGGATATTATCTGATATATGGGCTCTATTGGAATACGGTTATTATTCATTGTTATCTTCCCACTCCCTTCTGTTGGAGATTGCAACTTCTCTCTTCAAATCCTCATAATGGCGGATAAATAGCTCAACCACTTCAGGATCAAAATGGTGTCCTGCCTCCTGGCGAAACAGTTGCAACACCCTGTCCTCGTCCCAGGCTGGCTTGTACAGCCGTGTGTTTGTAAGTGCATCCCATACATCAACTATGGCAAAGATTCTGGCATGCAGGGGGATATTCTCTCTCCTTAGCCCCCGTGGATAGCCGGTGCCATCCCATTTTTCATGATGGCAGTAAGGGATATCTATTGATGGGATGAGGAAATCGATCTTTTTCATTATCTCATAGGCGATCTCAGGATGCTTTTTCATCTGTTTCCACTCTTCACTGGTGAGCTTGCCACTCTTCAGCAGGATTGAATCCGGGATTCCTATCTTTCCCATATCGTGAAGCAGGCACCCGCGCTCCATGTTTTCCAGTTCCTTGTAGTCAGTAATGCCGAACCGTTTGGCAAGGGAAAGTGTCATCTCTGTGACCCGTCTGGTATGATCCTTTGTCTCCTTGTGACGCATATCCATGACACGTATCCATCCCTGCATGGTTTGGTTGTAGCTCTCTATGAGCCTCTCTTTGGCCCGGATTAGCCTGTTGAAATCCCTTCTGATCAGAAAAAACAGCAGGGTACCGGTAAATGCCACAAAGAAAAAACCCTTTAGATGTTGAGCCATGGTCATGGTGTCGTTGTCGAAAAAGAACAGATTGTGGACGAGGTTGTCCGAAAAGAATATCCACAGGAAGCCAACTATCAAATAGATCAAGGTGATCCTGTAATGTGGTTTCATTCTCCCGTTTTCCTCGTGGCAGATCAGATATCAACAGGAAAGGCTACTGCCTTGTCAGCGTCGATCATGGAGGTCTCAGGCCGGGGTGATGACCCATGACCAGCCTGGTTGGAGCCGTATGCAGAGGGCGGTTTCAGGTCATTGCCCGCCTTTTTCTCATGAAAAACATCTATCTGTTTCTCCATTTCGTTTAGATGCTCCCGAGGCTCTGCCGATGCAGGGCTGGTGACAGCGGTAAAAAGCCATAAGCCTGCAGCAATCAAAACCGATAGAAAGGGTAATCTCCATCCATTCATCGCCCACCTATCCTCCCATCTGTTATTTAGAGACCTTTGGTTACCTGTTTGATGACCAATCTTGTTCTCTTATCTTGGATATTTGGATATCTTGCAACCCTGAACCCGATGGTATCTGATGGTTTTCGGCTGTATCCCCGATAACTGAGCCTCAGTTCTGTAATGGTGCTGCTCCTCCAGTTGGCTCCCCTGACCACCCTGTGGGTACCGGTGGCAGGTCCCATGGGATCGCTTTTCTGTGCTGATTGCGGAACAGGAGAGTAATAATCATTGCACCACTCGGAAACATTGCCTCCAATGTCATAGAGCCCTGCAGGATCAGGCCGGAAGCTCCCTGCAGGCGAGGAGACAGGATATGAATCATTATAACCAGCGATCACTGAAGAGAGGATATTCCTTGCTGATTCATCAGCAAAATTGCCCGCCCTGTCAGGCGGGGGGAATGAACCGGACCATGCATATTTGGCCGCGGAAACTCTGCCGGCCATCCTGGCTGCATAGGCCCATTCAGCCTCAGTAGGAAGACGGTATCCGGTGTTGGGAACTGAAACCGGCACCATTCTGCCACCCTTTTCAAGATAAAATCTGGGAAGCCCTGCCTGATCAGAAAGCCAATTGCAGTACCTTGCAGCAAGATCCCAGCTTACATTTATCACAGGTTGGTTGTCGCCATCCAGCGAGCGTCCCATGAAACTTCCCGATGAGTGAGACGGCCTGAATCTGCGAAACTCACCGTTGGTGACCTCTCTGACTCCTATGAGAAATGGCCTGGACATGAGTACCTTGTGCTGAATCTCATTGGTTCTCCGTCCCTGTTCCCTGCGGGAGGATCCCATCAGAAAGCTCTTTGGATAAAGCAGTTTCATGGTTGCCGTCTCTTTTCCTTTTGCCTGGGACCCTTCGTCTGTTTTTTTCCGCTGACCCTGTCTCCTTAACCGCAGATCAATCCTCTGCTCATGAGCAGTAGAGAGATCTACTGTGATCTTTTTAGTAAGATAACCGGGAGCCCTGGCCTCAACTGTATGGGGCTTGGCAAGCAGAGTAAACCAGCCGGAACTCCTCTTCTGCACCTTGCCATTCAGGAACAGGGAGGCCTTCTCCGGAAAGAGCTTGATGAAGAGTTTTGCATATTTTGGTTTAAGCCTGATCTCCAGATTTTTCTGCTGACCTGGTTCACCAGGTTGAATTACCACTGTATGTGCAGCATAGCCTGGCAGCAGTGCAGTAAGTTTATGGCTCCTGCCAGGATCAAGCTCTATTCTTACAGGTGATTTGCCTGAATAAACAGAGTCCACCGATATGAGGGCTCCAGCCGGAACCGTGCGCAGGTTGAGAATGGCAGGGGCAGGTTGAAGTGTAACCGGGGTGATCTCATGGATCTGCCCGGCCACCACTGTCAAGGGAATTTCTGCCTTTCGATATCCCTGGAGCATCAGAGAGATGGTGTGAACTCCTTCAGGAATCCTTAGCTCTGCAGGGGTCTTTTCATCCTGTTCCACCCCATCCAGAAAAATTGCAGCACCAGGAGGAACAGACTGGAGCTTCACCACTCCCCAAGCGGGTTCCAGTTTGAAATGAATCTGATCCCACTTTCCAAATCCCTCTACCACTACAGATCGTTTGACAGGCCTGTAGTTATAAAGGCTGATCTCCATCTCATGTGAGCCCTGTTTAACGGTCAGGGACTTCAGGGGCGTTCTGCCCACAGGATTGCCATCCAAAAATACCTCTGCTCCATCAGGCTCTGAAGTGATCTGCAGGATACCGGGCAGAGGGTCAAGCTTGAACAGAGGGTGATCAGAAGAGGAGGCAATGGTGATCTTCTGCTCAAGGGGATGGTATCCCTCCTTTTTTGCCATAAGGATATAATCCCCTGGCATTGCCATAAACCTGTAAACAGAAACAGGAGAATCCTTGCCGGAAGCGTCTCCCTTTACCTGTTGATTTTGAAGACCAAGAGAGATAGCGGGTAAGTTACCCAGGAGCTGGATGGAATCAGGTTCCGGCATAATGGAGATCTCCGTAACTACAGCCATGAGCAGGTACCCGGCACAGAGAAGAAGTATGAACAGAATGGGCAGGGCTATCTTTTGATAGAGGGGCAGTCTTTTGCTCTCATAAAGGTTATGATCTTCATAGGGAAGGGAAGGGGGCGTGCCGGTCCCGACCATTTTGTCTCCTTCAGGCTCAGGAGGGTTACGGGGCGGAAGGGAGGGCATGGCATCATGGTAGGTTCCTGTTTTTATAGTGAGAAGCTCTCCGGATATTTCAAATTCCAGGAGAGTATCATCAATCCGAACAGTATCGCCAGACTTGAGCCAGACAGAAGCGGAGATCTTCCGATTGTTGTGCAGGATTGGAGGATCGGTTACAAGGGGCTGCAGAAACAGGTGTCCCTGATATTCATCTATGAGCAAGGTCCTGTCAGGCAGACCGGCAATAGCTATGTTGCTGCCTGCTCCACCGCCTATGATAAGAGGAAGGTCAAGGGGCTTGGGAACCACCCTGTCATCTTTTTGATCACGGCCCCTGTCTATTAACTCAAAAAATTTTATCATAAAACCATGTCGTAAAGATCATAAACTGAATGTTCAGACAACTTCCGCACCGCTAAACCGGATCGGTACACCGAATCTTCACCTGAAGCGGAGGGCTGCCTGGTACTATTTTTATCTCTTTGCGCTGATCTACGTAGCCTGGCCTTGTACCAAGCACTGTATATCTGCCAGGATAGAGGGCGATCTGTCTGGTGTGAAACTGTCCCAGCCTGCCTATCCTGAGAATAGTGACACTGGTTTTGCCATCAGAGCTGAAGGTGATCTGAACCGGATTTCGGGCAAGCCTTACCATGCGCTCTGCTTCACCCAAGGCCCTGTTGAACCTGAGTCCGGTGGCGCCTCTATATTTCAGGTCTGATCCCCTTTTGATGGTTTCCTTGGCTTTGGTGAGAGTCGCCGGTTCAGATAAGCGAAGTGGATCAGATACGATATCTATGAGCTGTTTCATAAGTGATCTCAATTCAGTGACACGGTTCAACCCCTTTTTGGCCTGAACCGAATGTGAATCCATTGAAAGGGCCTGTTGATAAAATTTGATGGCCCTGTCGAAATTCTCCTGTTTTTCTGCTGTCTGGGCTGAGTTTAAGGCATTTTTTAGACGTATAACCCTTTTTTCCTGCTGAATCTGTTGAAATAGTGTCCTGGCTTCAGAATCGGAGGGAAAGAGTGACAAGGCGTCCTTAACTGCCTGCTCCGCAGCAACAAGTCTTCCTGAAGAGTATAGTTCAAGGGCCTTGCCAAGAGTTTTTCTGAAAAGCTGCTGTTTCTCAGAAAACCTGGCGGCCTTCTGCAGCTCAGCGCACTTTGAACAGAGAGGATCAATGGCCAGGGCCTTTTGAATTGCCCTGGATGCGCCCTGATAATCCTTAATCTCCATTAGCTGTGCTGCCTGCTGGAGAAGGGCCCTGACCTCATCAATGGTAGCAGCCCTTTTCAGACAGTTCTGTGCCTTCTTGCTATCTGGATAGATGAGCAGAGCTTTCTGAAAGGCCTCTTCTGCCTGCTGCCTGCTGCCCCTGTCCAGCGCACTGTTGCCTCTCTTCAACAAAGAGCTAAACAGTTCATCCTTTTTGTTAATAATGTTGCTTAAACTCGCTTTAGCCAGTTTGAAAAATTTAATTGATTCCTTAAAATTTTTATGGGTTTCCTGAGTGAGGGCCTGGGCCTCAAGTTCAATAGCCTGCTTGAATCCTGTGGGATGCCATGCCTCTACCCTTTCAAGTGCTGCCTTGGCCTTTAGCTTCAGCCACTCCTTCTTTGCTGTTGTAAGGGCTGTTACAAGCTCACCTGGCTGGGCAGCAATGCCACCTTCAATATTGGCTGTTCTTTCTTTCTGTAATTCTGCTGTGTTTCGGTCTTCAAAAGAAATTTTATGCTGAATCGCCCGTGAGACCTGATCCTTTTGACCGCCATTCTCCTGTTCAGAAAGAGTCGAACCAGGCAACCAGAATGCCACCAACCCGGCCAGAACAAGGAGTAGCAGAATTCCAACGCCAGCCAGGATTACACCGACATTAGGCGCTCTCTTTTTCCTTTTGTCACCTCTCCCTGGCGGGATAGGCTCCACAGGCGGGGTTTTGGATGGAGGAATAGAGCCTGGCATATTTTAGAAACTAAGGTCTGTTTTGGCCACGATCTTCCCCGGCTACCCCATCACTCTCTGCCATTTGCTGGTCTTCAATGCCGATAATAACCGGAAGGGTATCTATGGGGCCGCCGGTTTCCTCCCGATATATCCGCTTCAAGAGGGTCTTCCATTGGGAGTATTGCTGTGCAGCACTGCCTGTTAGCTTGATGGTTTCTCCTTTCACCTCCACCACCAACGGATGGGCATCAGATGCAAAGGATTCCCCTAACTCCTCAATCACTTCACGGTTCAGCTTGGCCTCTTCACGTTTCTGATGACCGCTGTAAATTGCATAGGCTCCTCCCATGACCATTATATCCCTGACGGGATCGAGTACTCTGACAGCATCCTCACCGCCGACTGCTCCAAGGGCTATTGCACCGGCAATTGCTGCAAAACCAAGGAGCTGTCTGCGGAAGGCCTGTTTCTCCAGATCATGCATTACAGCCAGTTCTTCCGCCCTGTTTTTTCTCCATTCTTTGTAAGGGGTAAAGATCTCAGTATAATAGAGGTCATAGTGGCTGCTGAGCAGATCCATGAGCATGGCATCTCTTGCCCTTATAGCCTGGATACGTTTGAGCATGGGGTCATCTTTTGCAGGCAACCCCCTCAGTTGCAGGGTATTGTTTTCAGGATCAGCAGAAAGGTATCTCTCAAAGGGATTCCTGGCAATGCTCCTGGCAAATCGCATCTCGGCAATTTTCTGAATTATCTGGATATCCTTGCTGGTTAAGGCCTGTCTATGTGTAATGAGATCGTTTGATATGGCATTGAACAGGTCCTGAAATGCATCTTTTTGGCCTAACTCTGCCTCTTCCCGCTCAGTTGGAAGGGATTTCTCAGTATATATCTTATCAAGCCAGACCCTGTTGGAAGCGTCCACAGCCTTAATCCTGAGAGAGAGTGTTTCCCCATCGGAATATTCTATCCTGCCGGCAACCATCAGATCGGCTACCTCTCCAGAATTTTCTGAAGGGGCGACTATGGCCCCTTGTGCCGAAGAGGAAGAGGCAGGAGTCCCGAAGGATGTATGAATGGCCTCCACCTGTTTCTTCTCATCATCCCATCTATTTTGGATAGCGGCCTTTGGGACTACCCAGATGGAACCCCAGAAGCCTGATCGCTGCAGGGTGTTTTTGAGTTGTACCGGATAGAAAAGGGCCTCTGCCTGTCTGATTTCCTGGGAAAGCCCTGCGCGTTTTTTGGGATCTTCAGGCAACCTGCCAGGATCAAACACCTCTATGGCCACGTTAAGGAGGTCCTGTTCCGGAATTTCCCTGTCTGCTGCAAGGGGCTGAACATCCTGTTGGATATTCACCCTGTACCCACCTGCACAACCAGAAAGAACAGTTGCAAAAAGCAGCATCAGAAGAGACAAAAGGGTGCCCCTGCCCAAAGGCAAATTTGGAATTGCGCTGTTCTTAACCATAAACTTTACTCTGCTGGTCTATCCGCTTTCATCTACGATAAATTTATTAACAGATATGGGTCATTGTGCAGATTGACCTCCCTTGTATTTCCAGTATTCTTCCCAGAGTCTCTTTTTCAACTCGGGATCGGTCTCCTGTTCAGCAGCCTTACGAAGCTGCTTTGCAACAATATCGTCATCCTGCTGGATACCTGAAGGCCTTCTTTTGTCTTGATACTTCCCTGATCTCGCTCCCTTTTCAGGTCCGCCACGACCAGGAGTTCCATTTCTATCTGTCCACTTGCCATCTGAAGCACCTGTTTTTTCCTCCTGGTTTTCTCCAGGTTCACCCGCTGGATATTGCTTGTGTTGGTCTAAGCTTCCGTCCTCCGCCGTCTCTTCCTGGCCGATTCTCTGGCCTTGATACCCGTTGCCAACCCCATGGTCTTGTGAGGAAAATCCACCACCTGTACCGCCTCCCATGCCAGTTCCAGCTCCACTGGTTTCTGCCCCTTGCCTGGCTCTCATTATCTTCTCCTGCTCAGCAGCGAGAAGATCATCAAACCTACCAAGAGATTCCTGGAGCTCTCTGTCTGCATCTCCCATATTGGTCCGGTCATTTTGGCTTGAATAACCGCCATCAGTAACAGATGCCTTTCCATACTGATACCGAGGAGTGACAGGCAAAAGCACCGGAACAGTTGGCATGGGGCAGGGAAGGCCTGTCAATGCTCCAGGCCCGGCAAGAGAAGCCAGACGGGAACAGAGTCCATGGATTTTTCTGTTTAGATGAGCAACGTAATCTGAATCCTCCTTTGAAAGCTTAGGGTCAGGAGGAGTTTGGGCAGGGGTACCCTTAGAAGCCTGTTCAAGCTCTGCCTTTTTGAACAGATTGTCTCTGGCTCTATTTAGAATAACGATCTCCCGTTTTATTGCAGAGATCTCATCCGGAGACCTGTCTTTCGCAGATCTCTCCATGGGAATTTTATGCTCCGTTTTTTGCGAGGGAGCAGTGGGCATGGAGGAAAAGGCAATAGCCTTGTTGTCAGAAGAATACTGGAATGGGCAGATGGAAATTATCAAAATTGTGAAAACCAAAAAGACAATATAATATCTGGCAGCCGTGTTGGTTCTGTCACCGTGCAACATGGTTGATTCTTCTCCAGCAAAGATGAATAAGGCTGATTATAATCGAGATGGGCCAGGAGACAACCTGATGATAACTATTGTGTAAACGATTACGGCAACTCTGCAGAAATAGAGATTGGAATTTTTACTGGGTGAAAAAAGAGTGGTTAGAAGAAGAAATGGCGGTCCCAAGGGGAATCGAACCCCTGTTTTCGGCGTGAGAGGCCGACGTCCTAGGCCGCTAGACGATGGGACCGCAGCGCACTTATTTTTTAGAAGTGGCAGACAAAATAAATAGTCCATTTATTCATGTCAAGGGGTTTGTTAAGGGTATCTTAAAATTATTTTCAGATCTCATTGACCGTTCAGGATTTCAGGATAATCTCTGGGTAGATTTGACTATTCAAAGGCCTTGTGCAGGCTATACTATTTTAGTTGGTGTACAATAGATTCAGCCCTTATAACTCTTCCAAGTTGGGAGGCAAGTGGCATACAGACATACCTTGACCGTTCAGGTTTTGGAATTTTGAGAGATGTCAGTTGATTAAGGATATTAAAGAAAACTCGCGGGAATTCAAAGGTCAATCAGAGGTGGCAGGTAGCGAACATACCATAAAAATTGCTGGTATGGAGATCAAACCTCCTCTGTTGCTGGCACCAATGGCCGGTTTGACTCACAGTGCCTTTCGCAGGCTGGTAACAGGATTTGGCGGGGCAGGCCTCCTCTTCTCGGAGATGCTCTCTGCAAGGAGCCTTCCCCATGAGAATCCTGCAATATCTCCATATCTGATTCGCACAGAAGATGAGTATCCATTAGCATATCAGCTCTTGGTCTCTGATCCAGACGAAATTGAACCTGCTGTAGATGCTATAAGAGCGATGGCTGAACAGAATCCCATACTGGCCCCGCAGGCTATAGATATCAATATGGGATGCACTGCTCCACAGATAAGACGCAGGGGGGCTGGTTGTGCCCTGCTGCTGCAGCAGGAAAAGGCTGCTGCCATTGTATCCACGCTCAAAAAGGCCGCGCCCTATCCAGTAACGGTGAAGATCAGGCTGTTCAGGGAAAAGTCATGGGACCGGCTCTCTGAGAAGTCATGGCTTGTGGATTTCTGTAAGGCCATGGAGCAAAGCGGTGCGGATCTGCTGACACTGCATGCACGTTTTGTAGGAGAACCATTTTCACGGCCTCCAAGTTGGGAGTTGGCAGCAGAACTGCTCTCATACATCAACATCCCTTATGTTATAAACGGCGGTATTGATTCCCCAACTGCTGCCAGAAAGGCCCTTCAGCTTTCAGGGGCGGCCGGGCTCATGGTTGGCAGGGCAGCAGTCCAGAAACCGTGGCTTCTGGCAGAAATAGCCTCAGAGGTCTTTCAATATGGGAGCAAACCGGAAGAGTTTGATCTTGCTGAAATCTATTTCTCCCTCTTCACCCATTTGAAAGAGCGGTTCCCTGAGGAGAGGGTATTGGGCAGGCTGAAGGAGTTTACCCATTATTTTTCAAGGAACTTTCTTTTTGGACATACCCTTGCCAGCGGGGTTCAGAAGGCAAGATCAACCCATGATGCAGTAAAATTTGCCCGATTCTTTTTCATGGAGCATGGTATAGTGAGACAGCACTCATAAAAAGTGTTTGCTTTTTTCAAATATTGGCATATAAATTTTAGCCAAAGGTCAGGTTCAGCTTTGGATTCAGCCACTACCTGAGTAAGGTGTTTTTTGTGCTGTATCCATGAATCAAGATTCATCTCGCCTGGCCAAATGAAAAAATGAAGGGAGGAGTTTAAGATGCGTTTGATTCTTTTAGGCGGCCCAGGAGCAGGGAAGGGTACTCAGGCAAAATTCATTACTGAGAAATACGGCATTCCCCAGATATCCACTGGTGATATGTTGAGACAGGCAGTCAAGGAGGGCACTCAGCTCGGTCTTGAGGCCAAAAAGTACATGGATGCAGGCGAACTGGTTCCGGATGATGTGATCATCGGCCTGGTCAAGGAGCGTATCACACAGCCTGACTGTGAGAAGGGTTTCCTCTTCGATGGCTTTCCCAGAACCATTCCTCAGGCAGAGGCCATGAAGGAGGCGGGAGTCCAGATAGATTATGTGGTAGAGATCGCTGTTCCTGATGAAGAGATCATCAAAAGGATGAGTGGAAGGCGGGTACATCTCCCATCCGGCCGTACCTACCATGTTATTTTCAACCCCCCAAAGGTAGAGGGCAAGGATGATGTAACCGGAGAACCCCTTGTGCAGAGGGAGGATGACAAGGAAGAGACTGTCAGGAAACGTCTGGAGATCTACCATGCACAGACCGAGCCTCTGGTTGATTTTTACAAGGACTGGGAAGATACAGGCGATCCCAATGCCCCTCATTATGTCCGTATCGATGGAGTCGGCACGGTAGAGGAGATAAGGGACAGGATATTCCAGGCCCTGGGCAACGGAAAGTAAGAGAAAAAGAGAGAAAACATCAAAAAAGGACAGGGGCATCAACTCCCTGTCCTTTTTTATTTTCAATTCCTATCATGGCAAAAAAGGGGCCGGCTTTTATTACCGGCCCGGGATTCACCATTTCAAAAGGATCCAATACGGCCTGATCCAAACGCCTCTTAGAAACTCAGGCGGTTATCTCCAGACCCATTCTCCTGTGAGCTTGACTGGCCGTTTATCCTCAAAGAAGAGAACCTCGTTTCCATCAAACTCCCCAAATGGCACATACCAGAGTTTTATATCTACATTCATGGTATCAGATACCAGTTCACGCCACGGCTTGCCATTCTTCTTGCTCTTTTTATATGGAAACGGAATCTCGAATTCCTCTTTAACAGTTCTTAGAGGTGGAAGACTGGTCTCTCTCAAGAGCCCACTCTTTTCATACGGACCGCGTCCCATCTCCCTGCCCCTGCCGAACCTGGCAGGATGGGGCATATATATCTTCTGCTCATTGAAAACGACCTTTTCCTTGCCATTCTTCTCTTTGATTGTGCCGGTCACATCCAGGACCAGTCTGTTGGGAGTAGGTCACCCATCCGGGATTACATGCCCGGCCTTGTTTGTAATCTCCATCTTGACAACAGCAAGGGGAATGACACCCTCCTCCTTATTCTTTCTCCAGTAATAGGCCATGGAATCTACATGAACATCTATCGCCATCTTCCTCATATTTTCACTGCGATAGGCCTCCATATCGTGACCAAGGCCAGATTTTTTCATGTGACATTCCTGGCATGACTCGCTTCCCCCATCAGGTATGTAGGCATAGAGATAGCTTCCATAAAGAGTGGCACATTGAGATGGTTCATCCAGCTCGAAGTTGGGACCCAAGCCGTGACACTGACCGCAAAAGATGGACTCTCCAATGGCCGGAGCCTTTGCCATTTTGTCAAAATCAGGATGATCGTGTTCTCCTTCCTGGGAGCCATATACGGTGTCAGGCTGGGGATAGCCGTCTGCCCACTTGTGAATGATAGCAACTTTGTTATGACAAACCATACAGCCGATATTCAGGCTCTCGATCTTCTCCTCCATCTCGTCAGCAAGATCATCGTTCCCTTCTTTATTGGCTTTTTGCCAGGTCCTGATGGTGGCTACGATCTCTCTTGCAACATCGTCAGTAGCCTCGTCCAGTTGTGGAAGATGACATTTGGCACAGAACATGAGACTTTCAACTGTGATATCATCATCCTTCTTAACTCCCGAAAAAGGAAAATTTTTCAAGCCTTTATCTATGGCAGTAAGGATAGTTGGTGCTGTTCTGCCAGTGCCGAGAATGGACCTGGCATGCAGGGAATTTTCCCATTGATCATAGATCTCCTCATGACATTCTGCACATGATTCAGAATCATAGCGCTCAGCCAGTTCCTCAAGGGTTTTGGCCTTGGGTTGTGGTGCTGGTTTGGGCCCGCCTTTTGCCAGAAGAGGCAGGGCTGAAGATAGATAGAAACAGAGCGAGAATAATAATGAAATCGTAAACAATCGCCTTCCAATCATAAAACATGCCCTCCTTGTTTTTTTTTAGTCAATGAACAGAGCCTCATTTTTTTATTACAGGAAAGTTGGAAATTAAGCAAGGTTTAGATTAAAAAAATTAGCATAAAAAAAATTGGGTTGTCACCTTTATGGTTATTAAAAGGGATACCTTTTCACCTGTTGCAGGCAGTAGCCATTTAGCCTTGAAAAAATAAGGGCTGTAGATTAAATTTGAGAGTTCAGTTTTGCCCATTTCAAGGCTATCTCGTCGCTGCAGCGGAAGTAGATCAGCACGATCTCTTCTTTTTTATAGAGAATTGCCTTGAGGTCTATCTGTTTTGTTCCATGTGATTTGGAACCTTTATAACCAAAGATTTTAATATATGAAACAACAAGGAGACTACCATCGTGGCGTTTAAAGCCATCAGAGGATTCAAGGATATACTTCCTGACGAGAGCCCTGACTGGGTTTTGGTTGAAGACACTGCCAGGGCATTCTTTGCCAGTTGCGGACTTCAGGAGATAAGGACTCCTGTATTGGAAAAGACTGCTGTTTTCACCAGGGGGATAGGAGAACACACTGATATAGTTGAAAAGGAGATGTACACCTTCCAGGACCGCAACGGTGATTCTCTTAGCCTGCGGCCAGAGGCTACTGCCGGCATATTGCGTTCGGTTATTGAACATAAACTCCATGCTAACACCTCTGTGCTTCAGCTCTTCACCATGGGACCCATGTTTCGTCATGAGCGCCCACAAAAGGGCAGACTCAGACAGTTTCATCAGATTGATGTGGAATATCTTGGTACTGATTCACCTTTATCTGACGCAGAGGTTATATGGCTTGCCTGGAATATTGTATCCTATCTCGCCAGCGGTGAACTTCGTCTGGAGATCAACTCTCTCGGCTGTCCTGAATGTCGTCCTCTGCACAGGAAGGATCTGGATATATATTTGCAAAACAATGGCCAACAGCTGTGCGATGATTGCCGGAGAAGGGCCAAAACTAATCCCTTAAGGGTGTTTGACTGCAAAAACCAGGAATGCAGAAAACTGTTGCTCACAGCACCTTTGATGAAGCATTATCTCTGTCCTGGATGTGCACAACATCTCGGACTGGTCCTTGATACTCTTGAGGCCTTTAATATCCCGTTTGTGCAGAACCCTTACCTTGTTCGAGGATTGGATTACTATGTGAGGACCACTTTTGAAATCATATCGCTGGAGCTTGGTGCCCAGAGTACAGTGGCTGCCGGCGGACGATACGACGGCCTGATCAAGGATCTTGGAGGGCCAGATATACCCGGAGTTGGTATGGCCATAGGGGTTGAAAGGCTACTCTTGCTTTTGGAAGAGAGACAGGGGGTGGAGCCAGTGGATCTGTTTGTTGCCATGCTTGGCAAAGATGCCAGAACAGAACTGCTTCCTTTTATCGCTGAGCTGCGAAACCGGGATATATCGGTCAGATATTCCTTTGATGACAAGAGTCTCAAGGCCCAGATGAAGGCAGCTGACAAGGCTGCTGCACGATTCTGTCTGATTGTAGGGCAGGATGAAATCGACCGGGATATAGCAATACTTCGTGACATGGATAGCAAGGAACAGAGGGAAATTGAGCTTGATTCAGTGGT
Organism: Deltaproteobacteria bacterium; assembly: GCA_026988585.1. Taxonomy (GTDB): domain Bacteria; phylum Desulfobacterota; class Dissulfuribacteria; order Dissulfuribacterales; family QOAL01; genus JALSKY01. Next base: position 15,400 of record JALSKY010000309.1, on the reverse strand, counting down.
TCAAGAAGTACAGAAACTCATTTTTCATGAGAAGGATATAGAACCCTGATAAAATCTTTTTTGCAGCTAATTTAGAAATCATTTCTCTTGGATGGTTACTCTACCTGTTTCTGCAAGTACGAGAATAGAATAGCTCCAGAGCAGTATCAAGAGACTTACTCACATATAACATGGGCAGAATACAAACCCCTTAACACAATGAAATTGAAAGGATATCAATATCATGGAATCAATGGGCCAACTTAGGCGTACCCATAATTGTTACAGTATCAGTGAAGAAAATCTGGAAAAAGAGGTATGTCTTATGGGCTGGGTCCTTCGGCGCAGGGATCATGGCGGGCTTATTTTTGTAGACCTCAGGGACAGGTATGGTATCACTCAGGTAGTTTTTGCTCCTGAGGTCAATAGTGAGGCCCATGATAAGGCACATCAGCTCAGGTCTGAATATGTTATTGCAGTTCGAGGAAAGGTCAGAAGGCGGCCTCAGGGGATGGAAAATCCCAAGATCAAGACTGGAATGGTAGAGGTTGCATGTGATGAACTTAGGATATTGAACAAGGCAAACACGCCACCCTTTCCATTGGATGAAGAGAAGGAGATATCAGAAAACCTTCGACTCAGGTATCGGTATATCGACCTGAGAAGGCCGCAGATGGTGAGCAATATCCAGTTGCGTCATAGAGTCTGTCAGGCCATGAGGCAGTATCTCAACTCCAACGAATTTCTAGAGATCGAAACCCCTTTCCTTACCAGGAGTACACCTGAGGGGGCCCGGGATTATCTGGTGCCCAGCAGGGTAAATCCTGGTAGGTTCTACGCCCTGCCTCAGTCTCCCCAGCTTTACAAGCAAATACTAATGATGTCTGGTATGGAGCGCTATTATCAGATAGTCCGCTGCTTCAGGGATGAAGATCTCCGGGCCGACAGGCAGCCGGAATTTACGCAGCTGGATATGGAGCTCTCCTTCATCACAGAAGATGAGATTATGGAGCTTATTGAGGGGCTGATGAAGTATATTTTCAAAAACGCCCTGGATATCGATATACCTGTGCCGTTTCCCCGGCTTTCTTATCATGAGGCCATGGAACGTTATGGCACAGACAGACCTGATGTACGGTTTGGACTGGAACTCAAGGATGTTACAGATATTGCCAGAGGTTGCGGCCTAAAGGTATTTCAGACAGTGGCATCTACTGGTGGAATCGTCAAGGCAATCAACGCAAGGGGGATGGCAGATCTCTCCCGCAAGGACCTGGACATCCTTACAGAGTTTGCGCAGAAATTGGGTGCCAAGGGGCTTGCATGGGTGAAGATCAAGGAGACTGGCGAATGGCAATCTCCTATAGCAAAATTTTTCAGTTCGGAGGAGCGTAAGGCCATCGAGGATCGTCTCCACAGCAGACCGGGGGATATCCTGTTTTTCGGAGCAGATACGCCTCAAACCGTTTACAGGGTCTTGGGAGAGCTCAGACTTGAGCTTGCAAAACGCAGAGGATTGATTCAGGATAAGGGCTTCAATTTTATATGGATAACTGACTTCCCTCTCCTGGAATTTGATGAGGAAGAGGGACGTTACACCGCGATTCATCACCCCTTTACCGCCCCGAAGGAGGATGAGATAGATCTCCTGGAATCAGATCCCGGCAAGGTACGCTCCAGGGCATATGATCTTGTCCTGAATGGCATAGAGATCGGCGGTGGCAGCATCCGTATCCACCAGGAACATATTCAAGAGAAGGTATTCAAGGCCCTTGGCATATCCCAGGATGAAGCCAGGGAAAAATTCGGTTTCCTGCTCGAGGCCCTCTCATTTGGAGCTCCGCCTCATGGAGGCATTGCCTTTGGCCTGGACAGGTTGGTTATGCTCATGGCAGGAAGGGAAAGCATCAGAGATGTAATTGCATTTCCCAAGACACAAAAGGCTCAGTGTCTCATGACCAATGCACCGTCAGAGGTGAGCATGGCACAACTGGCGGAGTTGTACCTTCAGCCAGGTTGGAAGAAGGAGTCTGAGCCGGAAAATGTGGTATCAAAGGAGTAATCACATGGCAAAATGGAATGAGAAAAGAGGTCTTCTGGACCACGAAATGGAATACAAACTTGTAAATCCCAAGGAGCCAAACCTGATGAGGGATATCTTCCCTTACAGCGAGGTTTGCAAGATCACCTTCGATCACAAATATCTATCTCCGGCTCCCTGTCCTGACATGCTCATCACAGACACCACCTTCAGGGATGGACAGCAGGCCCGGCCTCCCTATACTGTAGAGCAGATCTCAAGAATTTTCGATTTTCTTCATGAGATGAGCGGTCCAAAAGGGATCATCAGGCAGTCAGAATTCTTTCTATACACAAAGAAAGACAAGGAGGCAGTGGATAGATGCAGGGAAAAGGGTTATCAGTTCCCTGAAATCACTGGATGGATAAGAGCAAAGGCAGAAGATCTCAAACTGGTGAAGGAGATGGGGCTGGCTGAAACCGGTATTCTCACCTCTGCCTCTGACTATCATATCTATCTAAAGCTGAAAAAGGACAGGGCAGAGGCTCTGGAAGGTTATCTATCCATTGTAAAGGCAGCCCTTGAACTAGGTATAAAGCCCAGGTGTCATTTTGAAGATATAACCAGAGCAGATATCTATGGGTTCTGCATCCCCTTTGCCATAGAGCTTATGAAGCTCAGGGAGGAGAGTGGAATAGATATCAAGATCCGTATGTGTGACACCATGGGCTATGGGGTCACCTATCCCGGAGCCGCTTTACCCCGCAGTGTACCAAGGATAGTTCATGCCATGATTCATGATGCAGGTGTTCCATCAGAACTCCTGGAATGGCATGGTCATAATGACTTCCACAAGGTGGTTATCAACGCCACCACTGCATGGATGTATGGATGCGGAGCCATAAATGGAACGCTTCTCGGTTTTGGTGAGCGTACAGGAAACACTCCCATAGAGGCGTTGCTTATTGAACGCATAGCTTTGCGGGGAACAACTGATGGAATCAATACCAGGGCCATTACCGAGATGGCCAGATATTTTCAGGAAGAGCTGGATGTGCAGATCCCCAAGAATTATCCTCTGGTAGGAGAAGACTTCAATGCAACCAGTGCCGGGGTTCATGCTGATGGCCTTATGAAGAATGAGGAGATATATAACATCTTCGACACCACCAACATTCTTGACAGACCGGTTGCTGTGATAATATCCAGTACATCGGGAACAGCTGGTATAGCCCATTGGGTCAACAGCCATCTTGGACTGAAGGGAGATGCAGTTATAGACAAGCGGCATCCCGGCATTGTCAACATCTACAAGGCAGTTATGGAACAGTATGAGAATGGACGGGCCACCTCCATGTCCAACAAGGAGATGGAGACCCTGGCCAGAAAATATCTGCCTGAACTATTCACATCAGATTTTGATCGTCTGAAACAGCGTGCATATTCTCTTGCAGCGCACCTTGTAGAGGCACTGGTGGAGAGGCGAGAGATCCGTTCCATGCAGCCTGAGCAGATCGAGCCAGTCCTTCAGAGGGTTCTCGAAAAGAATCCTTTCATTCAGTTCCTATATGTGGTGGATAAAAATGGCAACAAAATTACCCATAATATCACCCATGTAGAGGATAAGGCTAAATACTCGTCTTTCAATTTGGACAGTGATTTCAGTGGCAGACCATGGTTCATCGGCCCTATAAAGGATGGAAAGATACATGTCACTGATTTCTATACATCCCGGATCACTGGTGCCCTGTGCATCACGGTTTCAGGTCCCATCAGGGATGAAAATGATGAGATCATAGGTATTCTCGGGATAGACATCCGTTTTGAGGATCTTGCAAAGATGGACGAAAACGGAGAGGATGTTGATATACTTTAGGAGGGACCGGGTCCTTTATGCCGGATCCGGCTCCAAGCCCATATCGTATATAGAGTTCACCTCAGCTGGTTCGCAATTTTGTATTTTATCTGAACCCAAACCAGCAACGGTTCATGGGCCGTTTCAGGCCTAATAATCAGAATATCCAGGAGATCGGCGCCATCAGAAAGAGATGGCGCTCCCGGATTCCAGTGGCTGTTGTCTTTCCTGACAGCTATTCCCTGGGTATGTCGAATCTCGGTTTTCAGACCGTCTATCGCATTCTAAACAGGTTCGATGAACTGGTGGCAGAACGGTTCTTTCTTCCCTATCCAGGACAAGTCGCAGGACAGGGAGCCCTGCCCATAAGGTCTGTGGAGTCCAACAGGCCGCTGTCAGATTTCTCTATTGTCTTCTTCTCTCTCTCTTTTGAGGAGAGTTTTCTGAATCTTCCAGCCATTCTGGCAGGCAGTGGAATTCCATTCCTTTCCGGTGAAAGGAGGATTACCGGGAAGTATCCGCCAGTTTTGGCTGGAGGTATAGCTTGTCAGATAAACCCCACACCTCTTGAGGCCTTTGTGGATGGCTTTATTCTTGGAGATCTGGAAGAGATCTCGGAAGAACTGGTATCCTGCATCCTTCAATTGCCCCTTTCTGAACAGAAAGGAGGGAACCATATCTTTCTGGAACAGCTTGCAGCAAACTGCCGTGGGATCTATGTCCCAGAGCTTGTTAATGGTTCTACCCAAGCCCCTGTGAAGGTGCCTAAACTCAAGACCACACCAGAAATTCTCCCCTTCAGCAGTGTGATCAGCAGTCACGCTGCCTTTCCAAATACGTTTCTCATGGAGGTTAGTCGCGGATGTGGACATGGATGCAGATTCTGTGCAGCCGGCTATGTTTATCGGCCTCCCAGACCGTGGCCCAGGAATCTGCTGTTACGTACCCTTGAACAACGTCCTTTGGAGATAGAAAAGGTTGGCCTTGTTGGCTTAGAATCCCTTGGAAAGGGCAGGTTTGAGGAGCTGGTTGAAAAACTGGTGGCAAAGGGACTCCAGCTTGGCTTCTCCTCTCTCAGGGCAGATGCCATCACAAGGGAATTTGCCGCCTTGATGCGGAAGTCTGGTACTCAAACTGCCACCATTGCACCAGAAGCAGGCTCGCAACGTCTCAGAAATATCATAAACAAAAATCTGAGTCTGTCTCAGATCGTCCAGGCTGCTGAAAATATAGCTATGGCAGGGATACCGAATATCAAGCTCTACTTCATGATGGGGCTTCCTACAGAAGAGGATGATGATATTGCTGAGATTGCCGTTCTGGTCAGGAAGATTTGGAACGCCATCAAACCCATTGGGCAGAAACGGGGAAGGCTTGGAGATATCACGATATCTGTGAGCACCTTTGTCCCAAAGCCTTGGACTCCGTTGATGTTTTCCCCGTTTTGCAATGAAAAGATCCTGAAGAGAAGGAGAAAAATTCTTAAGAGGGAGATAGCTGGAATTTCCAATACTAAGCTGCAGTTGGATTCAATTGTACATGCTAAACTTCAGGCAGTTCTCAGCCGTGGAGATAGAACTGTTGGGGAGCAGTTGATTACCTCCATGTATCATGGCCTTAGCGCAAGGAGTGCCCTTAAGAAAATTGGGGAAAAGGCCGAAAATGGCTTAAGAGAGAGGGAAGAAAATGAGATCTTTCCCTGGGAGTTGTTGGATCATGGTATAAAGAGGAGTTTTTTAGCAAGGGAATGGCAGAGATCCAAGGAAGGAAAGAGCACTGGATTTTGTAATACGGCAAATTGCAGATTATGCGGGGCATGCACTCTGTGAAACAGACAGATGATCATATTTTAGACTCCGGAAAGGAGTTTGATCCCTTTTCCCAGGATACAGGACCTGGAGAGAAAGGAAACCAGGAAGCCGAGGAAGCACGTCTCGATTCTGCCGTTGGCATCTCTGCCTGGATAAAACAGAGCATCGATGAACTCAAGAGTGGAGATGATATCCTTTCAGTCACATTTGATCTTCCTCCTGTATCACGGGTTGATCCGGATCATCTCATTACAGCACTTGATTCAGTGCTGATCGAGTATGGGATCAGGCTTCCAGCAGAATTTGGCCGGAAACTGAAGGCCGGTGAGTATGGCGAATTCCATTTTGTCTCACCTGCCAGAGAGAAGCATCTCCAACCCAGGGATATCGAACTGAACACCCTTCCTGAGATCTCCACAATGATCATTCACGGAGTCCCTCCACGGGAAGGAGAGAGGGGATTTTGCAGGATTTATTACGAGTTCAGCAAGAAGCCAGGCAGGTTTCTTCCTGATGGAACTATAGATTTCAGGCAGATCAACCGGTTTCCTCAGGTGGAACCAGGAACACATATTCTGCGACTCTATCTTCCCACCAAGGGTGTGCAGGGAACAGATGTCTTTGGACTCCCTATAGAACCTCCGCCCGGGGAACCCTTTCCAATTGAAATTGAAGGAGAATTTCAGGAGGAGACGGGGCATGATCCAGATACAGGCCGGGAGTATATAGACTATTTTTCGGAAAAACATGGGATTATACGGGCAGAGTTCCAGGGTGAGCCCTGTGAGGAAAATATCCGCTCTCTCTCCATACAAAAAGAGATTATTCTCAAAAATGTTGATTTTTCCACAGGCAATCTGGCTGGAGATGGTGATGAGATCAGGTGTGCTGCGGATGTTATCGTGGAAGGGGATATTCGAGGACAGTTTGCAGTGGTTATAGATGGCAGGTTGGAGGTAAAAGGAGCAGTAGAGGGTACCACAGTAGATGCTACAGGTCCTGTTGTGGCGAATTTTGTAAAAAATTTTCTCCGAACCAGGAGTTTCATGGAGGTCGGGTCTGCCAGACAGGCCAGATTGATCTCAGGAGAGCATATAATTGTCAGAAAGGAGATTTCTGATGCAGAACTCAATGCCTCTGAAGTGATACTGGACCCCAAGGGAACAGCAACGGTAATGTGCGGCAGGTGCAAAATTACTGCAAACAGGATATCAGGTAGTGGAATAACCGTCCGAAACCAGATGGTGGTAAAACTTGGAGATCCCATCTTTCAACAGAGGGAGTTGGTTTTGAGAAATCAGATGGGGCTTATGCAGGAGATGGAACAGACAGGTGCCAGCCTCAAAGACAGGGCTGCAAGCTATGGGCAAAAGTTAAAAATGGCTTATAATCTCTATCCTGAGACAGAAAGAGGGATACTTCATATCCTCAAACAGCTCGGAGCCATGCTACTCCTTGGGAAACTATCTCCTGAAAAGATGAAAAAGAAGCTCAATCTCTTTGCAAAGGAGCATGGACAGCGTTTTCAATCACTATTGAAACAACTATTTCATATACTTGCAATAAAAGAGGAACAGGAAAGGCTTCAAAGGCAGATTCAAGAGATCGAACAGCAACTCAAAGAGATAGAGCAGGAGATGCAAGGGATTGAATTTCAAATAAATGGTGTCATAGGCGGGGCAGGCAAGATCATTCTTGATTGTTATGGCAAGAGAAAGGTATGGGAACCACCTGAAGGATCTCCTCTTGCATCAATCAATATCCATCTGCGTTTTTCCATAGACGACTACCAGTTGCAAGAGATCTGATTTCCCGAAATGGAAGAGATTGAAAATTGCAGAAAGTTCGACAAGCTGGACAGGTCAGGCTGGTTTGTTGGTGCTCATGTAAGTGCATCAGGAGGAGTAGAGAATGCTCCTCTCAACGCTGCCGGGTTAGGTGCCAAGGCCTTTGCCCTCTTTACCAAGAACCAGAGGCGATGGGAAGCCCCTGACCTGACGGATGAAAACTGTTCAGGATTCAAAAAAAATCTTGATAAAGTAAAAATCAGTCCTGCCCATATTCTCCCCCACGACAGCTATCTCATCAATCTTGGAAACCCTGATCCCGCCAAGAATGAAAGATCCTTTAATGCCTTCGTTGATGAGATCCAGCGGTGTATCTCCCTTGGGGTGAATCGTATGAACTTTCACCCAGGAAGCCACCTCCACCGGATAACAACAGAAGAATGTCTGGAACTCATCTCAAACAACATCAACCGCGCACTCTCTGTCTTTTCCAATTTTACCCTTGTAATAGAGAACACTGCAGGACAGGGAAGCAATGTAGGCCACTCCTTGGAACAGTTGGCAAGGCTGGTCAAGGATTCCAATCATCCTGACAGGACAGGAATATGTCTGGATACCTGCCACCTGTTCGCTGCTGGCTATGACATATCATCAGAGAAGGGTTTAAAGACCCTGCTGGATAAGTTTGATCAGTTAATCGGCATTTCACACCTTAAGGGTGTCCATCTCAATGATTCCAAAAGAGAACTGGGGAGCCGTGTTGACAGGCATGCCCCTTTAGGTCAGGGGATGATTGGATGGGAACCTTTCAGGGTGATAATGAATACCCCAATCTTCCAAAATATGCCCCTGATACTGGAAACCCCTGACCAGAAACGGTGGCCAGAGGAGATAAGGCTCCTGTATCAGCTGCAGGAACAGTAACTCCCTCTTCTCCTCAGGTCATTCCAACCTCTGTATCCTTAAAAACAGGATGGAATAGGTTACCCTGATCTCACCAAAGAGCTCCCAAAACGCCCTCTCCACCCTTGAAAATATCCTGGGTGTGGAGAGATATCTAACTGGATCCGAAGAGGGATTGTAACTGCTCCGCCTTCTTCCAGGAGCAGTGCCCGTATTCCTGAAGGTCCTGAGAAGGCTCTTCAGGTCAGGAAAGGTTTGGTTGATAGAGAGTTGATCCAGTTGAAGAGAGAATTTTTCTCGTGGTAGCAGATCAGGATTTGACAACTGTTTTTCAATTCTATTTCCGGAAAAAAAATTTGAGGCAATTATCTTGACATCTTCCTTTCCTGTTCCCTGCTGCAGTGCGCTCTCTAGTTCATACAGGGTACCTTTTATGAAAAAGGCTGAATGGAGAATGCCACCCGGATTCAGATGGGCTACCATACTGAAGAGGGCTGTTGGCAGATGGTGAAACCATTGCATTGTACTGGAGGAGGCTATGAGATCAAATCTGATTCCAGGGCTGAAAGGAAGGGCCTCTCCATCACCAGAGATAAAGATGACCCTTCTGCCACCTAAACCGATTGAACAATGTTGCCTGGCAATGGCAGCCATCTCGGAAGAGATGTCCATGGTTATCAGCAGATCTATCCCATGGAGACCAATGAGCTTTCTGGTGAGGATTCCGGTCCCTGTGCCTATCTCCAGAGCCTGTCTTAATCGGTATTTGCAGGAATCGGCAAGGATTCTGGAAAAGAGAAGACACGCCACCTCCTTTTGTATATGGGCATGCTCTTCATACTGCTCAGCTGCCTTTGAAAAGGATGCCCTGATATCAGCCTTGGAAGGTGTCGAATATCCTGTGAAATTCATAAGAAAAAAATGGGAAATGTGGTGCGTTGATTATCTGACAATGGACATCGCTCAGATTGAAAAGTCTTATGACAGATTGAACCTCCAGCTCCTTGATAGGAACTACTATATCCTTATCACAAAATATTGGAAGTATCCTGTTGGTATGGACAGGACAGTTTATGGACTCCTTACTGTAATTGTGCCTATCTTCATCCAGTCTCAGAAGCCTTTTCAGAGATCGGTCACTTCTGGTTCGCAGGTAATCAAGGCCTTGCAGGAGCTGATCTCGGTCCGCCATGCCAAGCAATCGGTTCTGGATCTCGGAACGGAATCTTCTGTAGGCGGTCTTATCTCTATAGAAACATTTCATATAGAATTCTTTAAGGGTCCTTTCCATATTGTTTATTATCCCGCTGTGGAGATCATCAATATTGCTATCCTGATATCTGGGCAGGTATGCAATCAATAACAGCCCTGATATCTGGTGAAGAATTGAATGTTGAGAGTCCTCCTCTATCAGGGCAAGGGTATCCAACAAAAGGTGGCAACCAAGAGACCAGGCTATGATAAAAACCTTGGATATTGTGATCTGTGTCTGATGAGAACCAAGGATCTCTGTCAGAACGGTGAGGAGCAGCGAGGTTTCATTGCCAGACAACATGGTTGGAAAGATGAGGAGATTCTGTTCGGTAAAGAGATTAACAAACATATCCCCTGAAAAACCCCATCCCTGAACACAGATCATGAGCTGATCCGACCCCCTGTCAATGAATCTGACTGCTGATGGCAATCCGGTTTTGAATGGATGTTCCATGTCAGGTATGAAAAAAGTCTCTAAGTGCCTGTTTCAGTATCTTTATTTCTTTTTTTCCATGGTCAGCAGTAATGGAGAAACGGATCCTTTCACTTCCCTTTGGCACTGTTGGAGGCCTTATGGCAGGGGCAAAGATGCCTCTGCTGCCAAGAAATTTCTGAAGGGAAAGAGCCCTGCTGGCAGAACCGACAATAATGGGTAAAATCTGAGTTGAGCCTGGAGAGGTCATTTCCAAGTCACTCCTGATGAACTCCCTGAGTTCCATGGCATTTTTGAGTAGCCTTGTTCGTTCATCCTGCAATTTGGGGAGCAGTCGCAACGCCTCTATGGAGGAAGCCAGGACAGCAGGCGGCAGGGCAGTGGAGAAGATAAGGGTCCTGGCCTTGTTTACAAGATATCGTCGCATGGTGACATTCATGGCACAATATGCCCCGTAACTGCCAAGGGCCTTTCCAAAGGTGCCCACTATCAAGTCTATCTTGCCTGCCTTTCCCTGATCCACTATTCCTGTCCCATTCTCTCCCAAGATCCCTACAGCGTGGGCCTCATCAACCATAAGGAGAAAACCGTATCTCTTTTTCAGACGCAAGAGAGCAGCGATATCGGCACAATCCCCATCCATGCTGTAAACGCCCTCCACAACCACAAGCCGGTCTTCAGGCCTGCAGGACTGATCTTCCCGAAGTATCTTCTCCAGGTGATCCAGGTCATTGTGCCTGAATCTCCTGAATTCTGCACCTGAGAGCCTGATACCGTCAATGATGCTGGCGTGTACGAGCCGATCAGCTATGATCACCCTGTTCTTCCCGGACAAGGCCTGAATTATCCCTGTGTTGACCAAGTAACCGGAACCAAAAACCAGGCTTGTCTCACAGCCTTTCATTCTGGCAATCTCCTGTTCCAGAATGGCATAGAGGGGATGGTCACCGCTGAGAAGCCGGGATGCCCTGGAGCCGGTTCCCCACTTCATCACTGCATGAGAGGCAGCCTGTTTCATGAGAGGATGGTGACTCAGGCCAAGATAGTCGTTGGAGGCAAAATCTATGAGTACATTACCATTCCGGCCAAGAGTGATCCTGGGGGGCTCTACCTCTGCAAGCCCTGACAGGCCTCTCAGGAGGTTCTCCTCTTCAAGCCGCCGCAGCTCGCTTTCAAACCGGTCTCTTCCTGTTGGATTATTTTTCATCAAGTAATAGAAAAGATGAGATTATATGTGATCAGAAGATGATACCTGCAAATGATTCAACTTCTCTTCTATATCCACCAAAAGGTCTTCTACTCTATTGTCAGTGTTAATCGTGAGCACAGCAACATTTTCAGGCCAAGTCGCTGATTCCGGTGGAGAAAATATCTCCTTTTGTTTTAGATAGATCTCCATCCTGCCATCAGAAATCCGCTCCTCCTGAGAAAACCTTTTTTGAAAACGCCCTCTAACCACTGTATCAGGGCAGCTACAATGGATCAGCACAAGTTTTGCACCTGAAGCCAATGCAAGCTCAGCAGCATCCTTCTGGTGTTTACCTTCACAGAATGTTGCATCCAGGACTACCGATTCGCCCACAACAAGATGTTCACCAGCCAGCCGCAGAAGGGCCCTGTAGGTCCTTGTAGAAAATTCCTGGCTGTAAATACCTGCGCCAAAGGGTTCCAGTCTGCTGTCTGTCGCCTTGATCCTGGCAATCATCTCCTTTCTAACGCGATCAGAATTGTAGTAGGGAAGGGCATTTTTACGGGAAAAGCCCTCTGCAAGTGTGGATTTTCCTGTTCCGGAAAGGCCCATGAATATAATAAGCAGCGGTTGGGATCGGTTGCCCTGGGCCAGTTCAGCATATCTTTTGGCAAGGCGGAAATACCGCCTGGCCAGTTTAGTCTGTTGCTCTCTGAACTCTATATTTTGCGGATCACTGCCCTGCCATGTAAAACATGCTATCTTTCCCCTTACATAGGCCCTGTAACATTTGTAAAAGGTAACAAGTTCATCAGATTCATTCTCGTTCAGCCCATCTTTAGTGAGCTGATTCATATATGCGCCCAGTTGTGGAAGCCCAAGAAAGTCCAGGTCCATAAGAAGAAATGCGATATCACAGATCTGGTCCCCGTAACGGAACCGTTCATTAAACTCGATACAGTCAAATACATAGATCTGATCCCTCTCTCTATCTATACAGATGTTGGCAGAGTAGAGGTCTCCATGTCCTTCAACTATTCTCTTTTCCCTCTGACGTCTCTCAAAAAGGTCATGGTTATTATCTATGAATTGCAGAGTATATGACCTGATGGCATCAAAGGTATGCTGATCCAGCAGATTTCTTTCATGGAGAAAGGGCTCTGTCTGAATAAAATTTTCATGGCAATTTTCCTGCACAGTAGAGATGCCCCCAAACTCCGCAGCCTTCTCTTCAGAACATCTTGCATGTTGATAGAATGGGATCAATATCTCGGAAAGTTGTTTAATATCTTCATCACCAATGAGATCTGCCTGGATCATCCTGTCCATCCGGCCATGATCAGGCATCCGTCTCATTTCTACAGCCCATTCAATGGGATCACCTGTGCCATTAAGAACAAAACCATCGCCTTGCTTGCAGATGGGTACAACACCGAGGTAGATATCAGGACAGAGTCGTCTGTTGAGCCTGACCTCCTCGTTGCAGAAGTGGTGACGCAACTCCAGGGTAGTATAGTTTAAGAACCCAAAATCTACCGGTTTCTTCACTTTGTAAACCAGATGGCCAGCAAGAAATACCCAGGATATATGAGTTTCAACCATCTCTACTGAATCAGGTTTGTGGGGATAGAAATTGGGATTACTCATCTCCTGAATCAATGCCATATCCTTTTCCATAGCTATGTTTTTCTCCTTTTTCAGGAATTCTTTTTAGAACAGAAACCTCACTCAACTTGCTTCAGAACAGATAAATGATTATAGAGAATAGGTCTATCGGTACAGATCAGGATAGCAAGATAATGATAAAAATTCATGTCCTTATGGTTGAAAGAGTGGAATTTTTCTGAATCTATCAGTAATTATGAATATTGGTGAGGTTTTTATAAATGGGAGAGATCAAGAGTGCCCTTGAAATTGCGCTGGAGCGCGCCGAAAAGCTGGGTAAGGCCAGTAGAGAGGAGATGGATGCGGAAAAATGGAATGAGCATGGCAAACGTATTGCTGCCTCCTTTCTGCAGGGGAAAGAGTTGGATATACTCAATGCCCTATCTTCAGTTCCGTCTGAATTTGTCCGAAATGCCTTAGAAGGGGCAACTGATGTGCTTCTTCGAAACATTGTCCTGCCACAGGATGAGATGCAATGGGATGGTATCAAAAAGGCTATGGAAGGGCTTGTTGCCATCAAAGGGAGTGTGGCGTCTCAGATCCTTCCCCAGGTAGAACAACTTCTGCGAAACTATCAACAGACCCTGACCCAGTATCAGGAACAGTTTCAACAACAGCTTCAGGCCAGGATGGGGGCCATGAAATCTATGGGGCAGGGTGTTGGAGGAATGGATCAAGCTGAACTCAGTAATCTCATGCAGGCCCAGGATGAATGGAACAAATTGTCTGCTGAGATAAGGCAGCAGTTTGAGCAGCAGTTGGACTCTATGAAGCAGTTTCTCAGGGGGTAGCAATTACATTAAAAATTCCGCCTAACTACCGTTTAAATGGATGAAAAACAGCTTTTAAAGATACTGAGAGCATACAAGAAAGGCGAGGTGGGAGAGGGCGCTGTCCTGGCTTTTCTGAAGCAGGCCCCTTTTACAGAGCTTTCAGGAATAAAAATCGACCATCACAGGAAGTTACGCACTGGATTTCCTGAGGTTATCTTTGGTCAAGGTAAGTCAGTCTCTCAACTCCAGGAGATCTGTACCCATCTTGTTCTAGCCAACCGTCCCCTTATTATCACACGGCTGGAGCCTGAGATAGGAGTTTTTCTGGCAGATCTCTTTCCGGAAAAGATATTCTATCTGGATATGGCCAGAATTGCTTTAGGTCAGGCTGAATATGCTACGTATAAAAAATTTTCCACCGAAGTTGAGGAGGATTCAGAGAGCGTTTCCGATGATGATAACTCCTCCACAGGAAGGATACTTCTGATAGCTGCTGGAAGCTCAGACATTCCTGTTGCAGAGGAAGCTGCTACCATACTTGCCGTTGCAGGAAAGAGGTTTAGAAGAATCTATGACGTAGGTGTTGCCGGCCTTCATAGATTGATAGATGTGTTGCCAGAACTTCAAAGGGCAGACATACTCCTGGTCTTTGCCGGAATGGAGGGTGCTCTTCCCAGTGTTATTGCAGGCCTGGTAAGTTCACCTGTAATAGGTGTTCCAACCTCAATCGGTTACGGCACAGGGCTTAACGGGATTACTCCCCTGTTTGCAATGCTCAATTCCTGCGCTCCAGGGGTATCTGTTGTTAACATCGATAACGGATTTGGCGCTGCAATGATGGCCATTGCCATAGATTCCCTGAAAGAAAAGGAGGGCTATGGCAATGGGCCAGCAGGACAGTAGGAAAATCAGGAGTGGCTTGACTGATCCGCGGGAGGAAGAAGACCTTTTGCCCGTAGTTTCATCCTCTTTTTTCTTCTACGTCTTCTCCTCTCGATTTCACGTTCTCTCTCCCTTTTTTTATGCTTTGCCATATAGTCCCTCCTTTTATCCAGAATGATTTTAGACAATCAATTGAATCTTGCTATTTAATCCGATTATAAGAATATGTAAAGGTTATGAGAGTGAATAGGATGAGGATGTTATCTTACTCTTTGCATATCCTGTTCAATCTTCGATTGAAACTTATCCTTCCATATCCTATCATACCGGTTCATGAAACAATTTTACTTACTGAGTATTACGTTCTGCAGCCTAGGCTGCCAGGGTTCTCAGCGAGATAGACCGAACTTGATTCACCACTGATTGACTGTAGGGCATTTACATAAAAAAGATTCCACAGGTAACGATTATGAAAGTAAAAAACTGGATGGCCAAAGATCTGGTGACGGTAAAACCAAACACTAAACTCTCTGACGCCATAGAGATCATGCACAAGCACTCCATTCGGCATCTGCCAGTAATAGAGGATGGTGAAATGGTAGGATTTGTCACAGAGAGCAATCTCAGACAATATATGATCCCTTCTGCGGTCAAGGAGATCAGAATGAAGGATGTGATGATCCTGAATCCTATTACCATAGATGCCAATGCCAGCATCGATTCGGCTGCCAAACGTATATATGAATACAAGATAGGCGGATTGCCGGTGCTGGATAGAAGAAAGCTTGTGGGCATAATCACCACTACGGACATACTTGGCGCCTTTATCGAGCTCATGGGGCTCTTGAA
>JALSKY010000308.1 GCA_026988585.1 Deltaproteobacteria bacterium | reverse complement strand
GCCTCTTTTTCTGATGATCTCAAGCCCGCTGGTGCCGGAATCAGCAGTAAGGATGTTGAATCCAGAAGCTGAGAGTGTTTCTGTAAAGATCTCCCTTATGTGGGATTCATCATCAACGATGAGCAGTGTCCTGCCGTGCCCATCCATCTCCTGATGATCCTTTTCCCTGTTGGCGTCAGAGCAAGCGTTATCCAGTTTGTCTGTTTCACCAGGGAGGCCCTTTTTCACAGGCAGATAGATTCGGAAGGTGGTGCCTTTTCCAGGCTCCGTATCGCAGAAGATATAGCCGTCATGCCCCTTTATGATGCCATAGACGATGGTCAGGCCTAAGCCCGTGCCCTTTCCCACCTCCTTGGTGGTATAAAAGGGATCGAAAATCCGGTCGGCTACCTGTTTTTCCATACCAGTGCCGGTATCAGCAATCTCCATGAGGACGTATTCTCCTGGCTTTATGGGAAAGTTGCCTGGCCTGTTGGAGATACTGACCTGTTTCAAGGTGATGGTCAGACTGCCTCCAGACGGCATGGCATCCCTGGCATTTATGGCCAGGTTCATGATAACCTGTTCTATCTGAACAGGGTCGGCCTCTATCTTTGGAATCGTTCCAGAGCTTTTTTGCTGAACTGTTATCACCCTGGGTAGGGTTTTCCTCAAGAGAGTGACGGATTTCTCCACTATCTCATTCAGATCTGCGGTCTTTTTCTCACTTGCCGCCTTTCGGCAATAGAGCAGGAGCTGTTTCGTTATGGCTGATGCATTGGCCGTGGCCTCGAATATCTTGTCCAGATACTCCTTGCCTTGAGAAGAGACTTGATCTTTCAGTGCCAGAAGCTGAACATAACCAGCGATTATCTGGAGCATATTGTTTATCTCATGGGCGACCCCGCCCGCCAGCCTGCCCACGGCCTCAAGTTTCTGGGATTGCAGGAGTTCCTCTTCCAGAACTCTCTTCTCAGTAATATCCCTTGCAATATGAAGTATGGCCGGCCGCTCCTTCCAGTCTATGGGCACAAGAATAATATCAAGCCATCGATCTTCCCCTTCTTTTTTAGATAGTCTTTGTGGCTCCAGGGTGACCGGCTTCTTTATGGATCTGATCCCTGCATATTTCTGTTCCAGGGCCTTCTGTACCGGTTCAGGGATATATTTGTGAAGAGGAGCCTCAAGCAGTCTGTCTATGTCTGTTCCCAGCATCTCTGCAGCCTGCTGGTTAGCGAATTTGACCAGTCCGTTTTGAAGTACGAAGATAGCGTCAGGTGTGCTGTTTACCAGGAGCTCGTAGTTGCTTTCAGATTCGCTTACCCTGGCTTCCAGCCTCCCTGCATACTCATCCAGCTTGCGGTTTGCCTCTTCAAGTTTCTTCTTGGCGATGAAATTTTTCTTCAGTAGGAAGAAATTGGTTCTGGCTGCTACAAGTACCAGAAGGGCATAGGAAGCAATAAATATGTTATTCAGAACCAGGAGATTGAATTCCTGGGTACCAAGTGGATGAAGATAGGGTATCAGCAGGTAGATGAAGAGTACTATTATGAACTGAGTCAGGTGAAAACGGAAACTTGCCGGAACTATGGCAGCAAAACCGATGAAAATCAGGATGAGTCCGGCATAATAGGGAGATGAAGGATCCCCTACCCGCCAAATCATCCAGAGGATACCGAAACATACGGGGTAGAGCCCCAGGAGGATCAGGTAGATATTATCGGGTTTTGGTCCCCGCTTTTTGAGCAATAGCATGAGACTGATACAGATTACAGAAATGGTCAGCCTGAGGACAAGGAACTCCCTGAACCACTGGGGATAATAGATATAGTCCGCAATGGCAAAGGCAGGGTAGAGCAGTGCTGCCAGGAGCAGCACCAGTATCAGTCTGCCATGCTGTATCTCTGCCAGCTCCGATATAAATTCCTGATCAACTGTCAGAAATTTGTCGTTATTCGCCGGCTTCTGCCCGGCTGGATCCTTGAAAAACAGGTGGAAACTCAGGTTGCTGCTCTCCTCTATTTATATCTTTTGGGCTCTATTTTTCAGGTTTTTAATCTCTCTTTTTACCAATAGCAAAGAGATTTATCCTTTGTTCTTCACTGTCGATCCTCCAAAGGTCACCAAAGGAGCTTTCTTCATATATTGATTTCATCTCTTCAGGTGATCTATGTATCAGTCTCCACTGCAAGATATGGTCCATCCATGCCCGATTTGGGTTTTGCGGCGAAAAGTTGCCAACTATCATTCGTCCCCCAGGTTTGAGATGCTCATATCCCCTGTTGAGCAGGGCCACGAACAGCTTTCTTTCCAGGTAATCGGTGAGTCCAGATGAGTATATTATATCAAATTTTCCAATATCATGCCTGGTCCTTCCCAGAGACCATTTTACCACGTTGTCATTCAGAAGCCTGATGTTGGCGGAATGAGGGAAGGTGTCCACGTTTGTGCTGGTAAAGGTCAGGGCATCCTCATCTGCATCTATACAGATCGCCTCTACATCTCTGCTGTCAGGAAGTTTCTTGATGAAATCGAAGAGTTCCCTGTTGGAACCGCAGGCAAGATTCAGGATCCTGAGGGAGCCCTTAGCCTTGAGATATTCATGACCGAACTCTTCCAGCAGGCCGGACAGGGTGCCCCGCCGTCCTCTTACCGCCCTGGCAGCAGGTGTGTTAAGGCAGCAGCAATCGATGGTGATGCCTATGTTGCCATCTCCAACGGGTTCATTTTTGTAAATGGCCTCCATCATCAAGAAGTCACCGGCATAGCCCTTGGGTTTGAAATAGGCCCTCTGTGCAAAATTGCTCCGCATGAAATAGGGAAACATCTCCTTGAAGACGTAACCTATCACGTATTGAGCGAATTGCGAACCTGCAATCCTTTTGTTGAACTCCTCCAGCCACTGATTGCTGCTTAGAATGATGTCTGCACACTCATGGAAGGCCTCTTCCGGGATATCCTCGGCTGGAAGCATCTGGATGCGGCTGGTCAGTTCATACATACGGGTCTTGAACTCCTCTGTCTGGTTGTAAGCCTCCTTCCAGTAGTCGTTGGAGTAGAGCTGATTAGGGATCTTGCTGATATTGTCATATCTCTTTGCCCTTCCAGTTGACAGAGAAGCAGCATAGGAATCCAGTGGGCGTGAATCAGCCGCAACCCTTCTGAATTTACTGGCTACACGCTGGCCCAGGGTGAACAGAAAGAGACTATGCAGCTCAGGATTGTCCTGGAGCATCTTTCTTGCTGCAGCGTGATCAAAAATTCTTATATTGGATGGTTTAACAGCTCTCACATTTCGGACACGGCTACCCTCATCGAAGAAACCGGTTTCACCAAAAAACTCCCCTTTTCCAATGATCGCAACGAGATATTCTGTATCTCCTGCCTTGTGCGAAACCTCTACTGATCCATCTTCCAGGTAATAGACCATTCCCCCCCTATCGCCAGGAGCCATCACCAACTGTCCTGGTGCTGCCTTGATCTCATCTGAATATCTCAGTGCCTTGGACATAAAATCAGGTACTTTTACCAACATTTTCCCTATTACCTCCCTGCTGCTTGTTTTTTTCGACATTTCTCTCTATGTGGCACTTATCGGAAGGATTCAAAAAGATTAAAAGGGAACCATCTTTTTAGTGGTATGTAGCCTGATTATCTCTCAACTGGATGGCTGGCATAACAGAACGAATCAGCAATGTTGCATGATCGGATAGAACGAGAGGGCAGTTTGATTTGCATTGAAAAATCCATTATGTTTTTATTTCAGATCTCAGCCAAATGGTTTTTTCCTGTTCAGAACAGGAAATTGAAAGAACTATGCCCGCTTTTGGGGAGGCAGGCGAGATCCAAATAGAATGGACTGAGAGAAGGACTGTCATGGAAATAAAACATTTTCTGGTTGGGGCAGCCTTTCTGCTGCTTTGTAGTTATGGCGTTGCAGAGGCCGCTATCTATTATATTGCCCCGGCATCTGAGATACCGGTTAGAACAGGTAAAAACAATAGAAAAAAGATAGTGGCTATTCTCTCTGACGGAACCAGGGTAGAACTTCTGAAAGAGGAGGATGGCTGGGCATATATCCGCACACAGGCTGGCAAAGAGGGGTGGGTCATTAAACGGTACCTGACCCGTGAACAGCCACCGCGGATTCAGCTGGCTGCCTTGAGAAAGGAGAATCAGCAGCTCAGGGAGAAGTATGAGGAACTCAAGAGACGGTTTCAGGATGTCTCTGGTTCCGGCAATGAGTGTCAGCAGAGTCTTGCAGCCTGCATTGCTGAAAAGCAGGATATAGAAGGTCAGTACTCAGCCCTGCAAAAGGATGCTGCCGAGATCATTCAGACTAAGAAACTCCTGGCAGAGACCCAGAAAGAACTTTCCAGGACAAGGGCGTTGTTGTCTGCGACCCAAAAAAAAATCCATGACCTTGAGGCTGGCGGCACTGTAAAGTGGTTTCTGGCAGGTGCAGGTGTACTGCTGGTTGGCTGGCTTATAGGTCTTGCTTCAGGGAGAAAGAAGAGGCGCCGCCCCTCACTGCTTTAGGAAATAGGCGTTTTCAGGTATTTTTTCTATGAATTCTGCAGATAGAGATGAAAAGATTGCCAGGCCCTGTCCCTGTTGCGGCATGCTTGTGGATTTCTCGGATAATCCTTACCGCCCATTCTGCAGCAGAAGGTGCAAGATGAGCGACCTAAAGGCCTGGTTCACTCAGGAATATTTTATAATGTCCATTGAGTCTCGAAATCTCGATCTTCGTAATGGTAATGATATGCTCCAGGATATGGCGTCTATCTCTGGGAGAGATGTAAAGGAGAAAAATGAGCACTGAACCTCAACGTGATTATGATATATTGATTATAGGTTGCGGTCCGGCTGGTCTTCAGGCAGCCATTCATGCTGTCAGAAAGCGGGTGACTGTCCTTGTTGTAGGAAAACCTGAAGGGAGCAGTCTTTACAAGGCACACGTAGAGAATTACTGCTGCGTGCCGGGAGTGAAGACAGGGAAGGAATTGATAGAGACGGGTATCGAGCAGGCCCGTAGTTTTGGTGCAGAGTTCCTTTTTCAGGATGTGATTACTACAGACCACTCTTCAGACAATACCTTTTCCGTTACCTTGGAATCCGGCAAGGTTGTTCGGTCTCTATCCTTGATAATATGTACTGGTGTGAGCAGAAAGGGGCTTGGGCTCGACAGGGAAAAGGAGCTGATAGGCAAGGGGGTCAGTTACTGTGTGGATTGTGATGCCAATTTCTACAAGGGAGCCAATGTGGCTGTTGTGGGAGACGGCAGTGCAGCAGCACATGGGGCCTCTACCCTGTCCAAGATAGCGTCCGATGTCCATCTCATTACCCGTGGGCTGGATGTCAGTTCTGAGCTCAGAAAGGAGCTTGAAGAGAGTGACGTCACCATCCATTCAGATACCTCGGTCAAGGAGATCCTTGGCGAGAATACTGTTGAAGGGATCATGCTCAAGAATGGTGAAAAAATAGAGGTGGAGGGGCTCTTTATAGAGCTTGGTTCCAAGGGGGCCATGCAGCTTGCATCATTCCTTGGTGTTCAACTGGATCCGGAAAAGTTCACCCATATTGTCACAGATGAGGATCAGGCTACCAATGTCCCTGGCATCTATGCTGCCGGTGATATTTGCGGGACCCCATATCAGATGGCAAAGGCAGTGGGAGAGGGGTGCGTTGCGGGCATATCTGCAGGTTCCTATGTAAAAAAGCTGCTGCGTAACCACTCTTCCAAGGGATAGTGATCAAACAGGGGGTAGTGATGAACAGGGATTTCAAGCTGGTTGCTGCAGGGTCTTTTTGAGTGGTCAAAAAATGGTGGAAAAGAGATGATTCTCAAAGAGTTTACAGTAGGGCCGTTACAGGTCAGGGCATATATAATTGGCTGTGACGTTACACACCAGGCCATAATAA
>JALSKY010000307.1 GCA_026988585.1 Deltaproteobacteria bacterium | reverse complement strand
CGCTGCCCAAGGCAGCATGGATAAACAAACCATAGGGTAGCCAGGACACGCTACTCTAATTTATTGCCAACGGTGTCTCATTTTCATTGACATATTCCGAGCCGATTCATGGAACGATGCAGACTGCTAAGGGAGAAACTCGGCGTATTACTGTGGCAGCTTCCCCCCTCCCTGCCGTATGACAGAGATCTGCTCTTACATTTTCTCTCCATGCTGCCGCCAGGTTACCGATATGCCATAGAGGCCAGGCATGACTCGTGGCACAGGCAGGAGGTGCTGGAGACCCTTCATGAACAGGAAATCTCCTGGGTTATAAGTGAAACAGCAGGGAGATACCCCATGACTCTGACCGCCACAACAGACCTGGGTTACATCAGGCTTCATGGACATTCATCTCTTTACAGGGGAGAGTATGGAAGGGAACGGCTGGAAAGATTGCGCGAGAAAATTCTCTCCCTGGATATCTCCGAGGCGTTCATATATTTCGACAACACCGATGACGGCTCTGCAATCAAGGATGCCCTGATGTTCAGGGAGATCCTCCAACCATGACAACTCCATGGCCAATATAGGGGAGAACAACATAGTTATACCTCTCCAGACAAAAAAACTGGGGCCGCCAATAGGGGCCCCAGGCAATCAAGACTGAAACAGTAGTTGAAACGGCGATTATTTCTTGTGAGTTGCCCTCATCTGCTCTGCCAGTTCCTTTATTTCGCCAAGATCCTTGGTCATCATTGCCCAGCCATACCAGTAGGCATAATCAGGATTCATATGAAAATATCCCTGATAGGCACGCATCCGATGCTTCATATACATCTGAAACAGTACCTGTTCGATATAGCTCATGCCATCCGGCAGATTCTGATAGCTATCACCGCCAGCCGCACTGTAATCAGTCCTCATGAAATAGAGAAAATCAGGATAGGCAAAGGGCTGGCTGTTCCTCTTTTTCAGGATACCATCCTTGTACAGATTGGCCACGATCTCTATGCCCTGAGCCATCAGATGATCCACCTGTTTAAAATTCTCGTCCGCCATTTCAAACTGCTTGTCCACATAGCTCTTGCCGTGACAGTTGTAACAGCGAGACTTTATCTTGTTACGCTCCTGATCAAACTCCTCCTTGGTTAGTCTGGCAAGCCTTACTGCCTTCACAGCCTCCAACCTTGCAGTTGGCTTGCCTGTCTCAGGATTCAGCACACCAAGGGCCTTGAGGATGGTAACCTGATCTGCTGCCCAGTCCTTGTCTTCAGGCAGAGGAAGCCTTACCCCGAGAAATCCCCACGCAGTCCTGTTGTTGTGAGTACCATCAGGCAGATGGCAGTACTGGCAGGTAGGTGCCTGTGCGTCTTTGGGCAGTGCGCCACGCTGTTTGGCAAACCAGCGGGAACCATGTTTTGAGCTGGACCACATCTCCCACTGGGGATGGTCATAACCCATGTGGCACTGCTGGCATGCCTGGGGATCCTGAGCCTCCGTCTTGGAAAAACTGTGCCTGGTATGGCACTCGTCACAGGAGTTGTTCTGATAGCGAAATCCCTTGGCCAACTGCTCTTTCTTCTGCTCTTCCGTCTTTATACCCATGTTATGGCAGCCGCCACAGCCCTTGCCTCCCTCCATCAGGTTGTCCGGCTCAACATGAGTGATAGGCATGGCATTGAGTGAGGTCCAGCCAAACTGATGCTTGCCCATCTTGAATGACTCGAACTGCTCCTCGTGACACTCTGCACACTTGTGCTCATCAGGCAGCATCACCTTGTCAACATCCTTTTCACTCTGATGGCCCTCACCATGACAGATGGAACAGGTTATATCATTCTCTGCATGTTTGCTCACACTCCAATCCTTCACCTGCCCTGGTGTTATCTTTTTGTGACACTCTATACAGTTCTCAGCGGCCTGAACCTGGAACACTCCTAAACCAAACAGCACCATGACAATCCACAGTGCCTTCACCCCTAAAACACTCCTCTTCATAACAGAACCTCCTTTTTGTTTTTTGCATATTTTTTATATGCATAAACAACAGTATTTGACTACCCCTAAAACAAGTTCTATTCTCTGTCTTGAACGCCCCCCTTCAAACCCACTATCTTTACATCCAGAGGGAAATCACTATCTGCCCTTTTCATAGCATCCTTGAGGATAGACAGCATCTGCGAACAACAGGGAACCTCCATGATCAATACTGTAACTGATTTTGGCCTGTTCTGTTGAAAAATATTTGTAAATTTCTCTATATACGCCTCCTGATCATCAAATTTGGGGCAACCAAGCATTACTACTCTTCCAGGCAGGAATCTGGAATGATAATCAGGCAGGGCAACTGCTACGCAGTCAGCCGTTATCAGGAGATGGGCATCCTTGAGAAACGGGGCATGAGGTGGGATAAGGTTGAGCTGAACAGGCCAGTGAGACAGATGGGAAACAGCAGGCTTGGAATGGCATGAATCACCGGATACTCCATTCTGCGCCGCAGGAGAAAGTGAACGAATCATACTGGATGGACAGCCGCAGGCCATCTTTTCTACAGGTGATGCAGGTTGGGCTGGTTGAGCATTCTGAACATGACCGTCCTTCCCCACCTCATCTGCTGCCTTCATCTTCTTGAGATAGACCTCTACCGCATTCTCATCGAAATCTTCAGCCTCCCTTTCCACAATTTTTAATGCCCCGGTAGGACAATCTCCGAGACATGCCCCCAAGCCATCACAATACTTTTCAGCAACCAGCCTTGCCTTGCCATCAATGATCTGGATAGCCCCTTCCTCACAGGCAGGCACACACTGCCCACAACCATCACAGAGCTCCTCGTCAATCTCGATAATCTTTCTTAGAACCTTCAATATAATCATCCTCCTTGTTTTACTGAGATAAGAACCGGTTTCACAACTGCTTGATAGAAGGATAAAGAAAGATCCCGGTTTTTGAATTGACCAGGGTCAAGGAATAGATGAAAAGAGGCGGAGAGTTCGAAAAAAGGTGCCAACCAGGTAGCTCATCTTTTCCATTATGTCTTTGCAGGCCTGTAGATAAACAGAAAAGTTGCACATGGCCCAACAGGCTGAACAGGCGAATAAGGCATCATGGCATGGCGGCTCAATCCCTGTTTTTTGATGGAGCAGGGATAGATGTCAATACAGAACTATTCAAAACTCTGCTGCCACCACCCTGCCATGGCCTGACAGATCCCGATGCGTGGCAACTGAGTGATAGGTTCCAAGAGAAAGTACAAAATCCTGAACCCTTTCCCACTGGTCCCATCCCACCTCGCACAGAACCAGGCCAGGTCTTTGAAGATATTTCCAGGCATGGGAGAATATATGCTCTATATGGCCAGTTCCAGTGACAGAACTATCAAACAGGGCGGAATGAGGCTCATAGTTCAAGACATTGGGCTGCAGTCTTTTCTCATGGGATGGAGATATATAAGGGGGGTTGGATACTATTAGGTGGAACAGGCCTTCTTGGCGCAAAGAGGAAAACCAGTCTGAACAGATGAGATGAATGCAGTGGTTCAATCCATGCATCAATAGATTCTCAGCCGTCAATTCCAGTGCTGTAAGAGAACGGTCTATGGCAACCAGGAAATCCGACCTCAGTTCCATAGCAAGAGTTATGGCAAGTATGCCGGAGCCAGTACCCAGATCCAGTACCATAGGTGGTTTCCCTGGGATAAAATGCTGTTCAGCCCATTCGAGGGCCTTTTCCACTATGAGTTCCGTATCAGGCCTTGGGATCAGGGCACGCCTGTCACATATAAACTTCCTGGAATAAAATTCCGTCTTCCCAATAATGTAGGCCACAGGCTCCTGACTGATTCTGCGTTTCACCCGGTCCTGAAACCGGGAAAGCTGTGAGGAGCTGAGTGTATAATCAGGATACAGGTGCAGCCACAAACGATCTCTGCCAAGCAGGTCAGCCAGCAGGACCTCTGCGTCCAAGCGGGGAGATTCAGAAATGACTGCTCCAATTAGTCGTGTTGCCTCCTGAAGAACCGAGGCAATTCTGTTGGATGTTGAATGAAACAGTGATGAAACCTCTGGTGAAGATGGATGGTTATCTCGTTTGGATAATTTTTTTTGAGAACTCCGTTCTGCAGAGATCTTTTGGAAAGATTCAACTGGAACAGCAGGATCAGGCAAGACTGTTTTCCTGCTCATTGCGGATGCTATCCGCTGTTGGATGAGGCCAGGGCCTCTGCCTGAAAATGGGTTCCTATTGCATCTACCAGCTCGTCCAACTCTCCCTGCATGATATCTTCCAGCTTATAAAGAGTCAGGCCTATTCTGTGATCCGTCACCCTCCCCTGGGGAAAGTTATAGGTGCGAATACGCTCACTGCGATCACCTGAACCCACCTGGCTGCGTCTCTGCTCTGTTAGCTGGGACTGCTGCTCCTGCTGTTTCAGATCATAAAGCCTTGCGGCCAGCACCTTCATTGCCTTGGCCTTGTTCTTGTGCTGGCTTCTCTCATCCTGACACTGAACCACGAGACCGGTAGGAAGATGGGTTATACGAACAGCAGACTCGGTCTTGTTGACGTGCTGGCCACCTGCCCCTGAAGCCCTGTAAACATCAATCCTCAAATCCTGCGGATTAATATCCACATCCACTGCATCTGCCTCAGGCAAAACAGCTACAGTAACTGCAGAGGTGTGGATGCGTCCCTGGGTCTCGGTCTCTGGTACCCGCTGCACCCTGTGGGTACCACTTTCATATTTCAGAATACTGAAAACCCGTTCACCGGAGATAAGAGCAATTACCTCCTTGAACCCTCCTATACCTGTCTCATGGGCAGAAAGGATTTCGACCTTCCAGCCCATTTTCTCAGCATATCTGCAATACATCCTGAAGAGATCTGCCGCAAAGAGAGCTGCCTCATCACCACCTGTACCAGCCCTGATCTCCAGGAGGACATTTTTGTCATCATTGGGATCCTTTGGAAGCATCAGGATGCGAAGACGCTCCTCAAGCTCTGGCAACATCTCTTCCAGTTCAGATAGTTCGCTCTTGGCCAGATCCCGCATATCCGGATCAGGGTCGTTGAGCAACCCCCGATTATCCTCAATCTGCCTCTTCAGGTTTAGATATTCATCATACACCCGGACGATCTGCCCAAGTTCGGAATGTTCCTTGGTAAGCTCCCTGTAGCGGTTCTGATCCTTTACCACATCAGGATTGCTTAGCTCCTGTTCTATCTCCTGAAATCGGCTCTTTATCTCGTCAAGGCGTTCAAACATCTGATTGGGCAGAATATGAGAGCATCTCCAAAAGATTATTCAGCA
Source organism: Deltaproteobacteria bacterium (assembly GCA_026988585.1). Classification (GTDB taxonomy): domain Bacteria; phylum Desulfobacterota; class Dissulfuribacteria; order Dissulfuribacterales; family QOAL01; genus JALSKY01. Next base: position 630 of record JALSKY010000307.1, on the reverse strand, counting down.
GATTCCTTCTTCTGAGACAAGTTTCCATATTTTCTCATGAACTTCTCAACCCGTCCTGCAGTGTCCACAAGCTTCTGCTTGCCTGTATAGAAGGGATGACACTGAGAGCATATTTCCACCTTTATCTCTTTGAGAGTGGAACCTACCTGAAACTCATTACCACAAGCGCAACGCACAGTTGCAAGATGGTATTCGGGATGTATTCCTTCTTTCATTCTCTTTCTCCAATATATTTTTTAGTTCCTGTCACAATTGACGTGGAACCCCTCTTTTTATTTGAAAAACCCATCAAAGTCAAGGGTTACCTGTTCATGGAAGCCAGAAACTCCTGATTGTTTTCAGTATCCTTAAGTTTGTCAATGAGAAACTCCATGGTGTCAATAGGATTCAATGGCGAGAGGAGCTTCCGTAAAATCCAGACCCTAGCCAGCACATCCTGGGGAAGCAGGAGCTCCTCCTTTCTGGTTCCTGAACGGTTGATATCGATAGATGGAAATATCCGTTTCTCTGTAAGCTTCCGGTCCAGATGGATCTCCATGTTACCGGTGCCCTTGAACTCCTCAAAGATCACCTCGTCCATCCTGCTGCCCGTATCTATCAGGGCCGTGGCTATGATGGTTAGACTGCCAC
>JALSKY010000306.1 GCA_026988585.1 Deltaproteobacteria bacterium | reverse complement strand
AAGTGGCATTCAGGATACCTATCCACTACCGGTGTTTGGCATCTTAAATCTCAGACCCAACGGCCCATGTCTGGATACCTTGGTCCCTATGGATCATCTCGAGGCTGCCATAAGAAGATTCCTGCAGCCGGAATTTGTTCAGGAGCCTGGTGCGCCTGTTCTTATCTTTCCTCATGGCTCCCTGTCCTGACATCCAATAATTCATGCTGCCGCTGTTATAGGAGTCATCTTTCTGATTTCACCTTGGGCTGATTTCACCTTGGGCTGATTTCACTCTGGTTCTATCAGAGGGGTTATGCCTCAAACCATTTTGACAGGACATCTATAATCTTTTTGGCCTGTTTTTCATTGGAGATATTGAATTTGCTCTGCTGCCTGAAGACTCCCCCCCGCTTCTGATATCGTCTTATTGATACCTTTTGAGGGCCATATTCACCAGTTTTACGATCCATTTCCTGATAGAGGAACATGATAGTGGTCCAGCTTCCCCTGGTCAACACCGCCTTGTCAATCTCCTTAACTATCTCCCTTCCTTCCTCGTCCTCATACCTGATGGTTATTTCATCAATGGTTTCAGCCATGACTCCTCCAGATCTTATTCAAGAATTTTGTGTATGTTAACAGAAAGAGAGCCCAAGCAGTTTCTGCGCGTTGTCCTGATGCAGACAGACCAGAGGCCTTGCTCTGTTTCAATAGTTCCGGGCGATGTTTGTCTTTTTGACCAATTCAATTCAAGGTTTCGCCGCAAGCTCTACAGGAATTCTCATTAATCTCTTGTCTCTATAAATGGAAAGAAGGATCCTGTCGCCTGGTTTCAGAGCGGCAAGCACCCTGTTCAGGTCGGTCGGTGTTGAGATCTCTTTTCTGTCAACTGCTACGATAATATCTCCCCCTAACGGGTATATCTTGTTGCCAAGCCGTAATTCATTGCTGCTGCCATGCAAACCGGCCTTGGCAGCAGGACTTCCCTTCTCTATGTTGACCAGCATGAGTCCTTTGTCCGTTGGCAGGTTCAGTAGTTTTGCCAGCCGTTCATCCAAGGTAATAAAGCTGGTCCCCAGCCATGTTTTAGGGGATTTTTGTCCAAGCTTCAGCTCCTCTACCACCTGTTTTACCCTATCTACCGGGATGGCAAACCCTGGAAAGCCACTTTGTTTTCCCTCTTCCATGGTTGTGTTGACACCCACAAGTTTTCCGGTGGAGTCAAACAGAGGGGCACCATGAAAGGAACTGTTTACCGGTATTGAGGTCTGAATTAGGTGAGGCCATCTCTTCCCCTTTACCAGTATGGTCCTTTCAGGGACAGATACTATTCCTCTGGCAACAGCCGGTTTTCCTGTAGGGGTAATTCCTATGGTCCAGACAGTTTCACCAAGGGAGAGATTCCAGCGGTCAGGAAAGGTAAGAGGCATAAGAGATGAAAGTGCCCTTGCCGGAGCCTCTATCTTCAAAAGTGCCAGCCCTGTTTCCGGATCCGTTCCTATGAGTTTGGCAGGCCAGAAACTCCGGTCATGGATGGTTACTTCAATGGAATGGATGTCTGAAAGTATGGATGCCATGCAAGCGACATGTCCCTCCCTGTCTATGATGAAGCCTGGCCCTGTGCCCTTATGAGGTGTAATCGCATAGATATCAGAGGGTAGAAGTGCCCTGGATGTGATGAAAACCACTGATTTGAGATGGCCGATTACAGGGTTTTTAGGGCTGGCTTCTGCCCTGTCTATCCAAGTGAGAGATGTCCCATGGAGAGCAGAGAAGACAAGGAGGGTTATCAGCACACTGCTCTGCATAAAAGAGAACAAAGAAGATTCTGCTCTGAAAAGGATTCCACGCATAACCAAGTTATCCCTGATAAACCAGAATTATTGCTACTACAGCGGCTAATGCCAGCCTGTACCATACAAAGGGATAGAAGGTGTGTTTTTTCAAAAAATTCATGAGAAAGGCGATCACCAGGTAACCGGATAGTGCTGAGGCAAGAAATCCCCATAGATAGTTCAAGGTGACCTGGCCTGCGCCCTGTTCAAACAGCTTCAGCCCTTCATAAAGACCTGCACCTGCAATGATAGGGGCTGAAAGCAGAAAGGAGAATCTGGCTGCCGCCTCTCGGCTGAATCCGCAAAGCAGCCCGGTGGTCATGGTGATTCCGCTCCTGGATACTCCTGGAATTATTGCCGTTGCCTGGGCGATCCCTATTGCCATAGCGTAGGGCAACCGCATTTCATGGAATTTTTTGCTTCTTGTGCTGAATTTTTCTGCAGCGGCCATGAGGAGTGCGACGCCTGAAAGGGTGCAGACCACTACCCATGGTGATCTCAGATGGGTGGAGATCAGGTCTTCCAGGAAATATCCGGCCAGTACTCCAGGGATAGTTCCAGCAACTATATACAGGAATAGTCTGCGGGCCTCTGGAGCCTTTGAGGTAAAAATGCCCAGGATAATCTGAAGCCAGTCATTTCTGAAATAGGCAAGGACTGCCAGCAGTGTTCCAAGGTGGAGGATTACGTCATAGGTTAACCCGCCCCCCTCTGTTTTGAGGAAAAATTGTGCAAGCAGCAGGTGGCCTGAACTGGATACAGGCAGAAATTCTGTGGCGCCCTGAAGTACCCCAAGAAATACTGATTCAACAGTGGTCATGTCATTTTCCCTTTTTCATGCTATCTTTCCGGATAACTCATTGAGAAATAATGGAAGCTGAAAAGCTCTTGAATTTTTGTGATGAAGATACTGGAAGAGATATGGCAACTCAAGGAAAAAGAGGCATCTTAATGAGGCTGGCAGCCAGCTTGATCATGGCTGGTCTGGATGGGTTTCAACTGGATGAAGTCACAGAAAAACTGGTAAAACATTTTGGAATCAGGGCCTTTATTCTCTTCAAGAGAAATGTAGTTGATCAGGAGCAACTGCACCGTCTGATTGCAGATCTCAAGGCGCTTATAATTGAGGCCGGGCTTACTCCTCTCATAGCCGTGGATCAGGAAGGGGGGCCTGTGAGACGCCTGGAACCTCCGGGGTTTTCTGATATACCGGGAAACAGCGAAACCGGCTCTGAATTGGTTCCGGAAACAGCAGTGGCACAACAGGCCAGGAAGACGGCAACACTTTTGGCCCCTCTCGGCATCAATATCAATTTTGCTCCGGTTCTGGACCTGGCCTTGTCCGCAAGCAGGGGTGTGCTCAAGGGGCGCTGTTTTGGCGCAGATCCGGCTAAAGTATCCCGGCTTGGCAAGATCTACATAGAGGAGTTACAGGCAAGTGGCGTGGCTGCAGTGGCAAAACACTTTCCGGGTATAGGCAGGGTGGAGATAGATCCCCATCATCACCGGCCAGTAGTAGATGCGGATAGGGATATTGTCATGGATGAGATGGTCCCATTTCGAACTGCTGTATCTGCCGGAGTCGCAGGGATCATGACATCTCATGTAGTTTTCAACCGGCTTGATCCTGCATTACCTGTAACCTTTTCTCCTTTTGTGGCAAAAGATCTCCTCAGAAATCAGTTGGGCTTTCAAGGAGTACTCTTTTCTGATGATATGGAGATGGGCGGGATAACAGGTAAGGACCATCCTGCCACTGCTGCTGTAGCTGCGCTGCATGCTGGCCATGATATGGTTCTTATTTGCAGCGATCAGAAACTGGCCATGGAGACGGTGACCAGTATTGCCATGGCCTTAGAGCAGGGAGAGCTGGCTGTTCAGGCATTGGAGACCTCCTTTGACAGGATAGAGGAGCTGGCAGCAAGGTTTTCTGGTAGCCCCTGTTGAGTGGATCTATCTACTCAAAAATAGGGTTTGCCGTGAAAATAGATAGTGGGATCCTTTGTTTTCATGCAGTAGGAGTAGCAGGGATGTACGGGTCCGATGAAGGTTTAGGTCAATAACTTGTTTTCTGAAAATGGCAGATTCTCCCGGTTCCATATCTGAATATCTCAGGGCCTTGAAGGCCTCTCCGGTACTTGGAAGACAGGTAGTGCAGTGGTTTACGCAACAGGCCAAGGGACCGGAGTTTGCCATGGTATCTCCTCCATTTCCTGAGCCTCTTCAGAAGGCCCTGAAAGGGCTTGGAATCCACAAGCTCTTTTCTCATCAGGCAGAGGCCATAGAGGCAATACGCAGCCACAGGGATGTGGTTGTGGCCACGCCCACCAGCTCAGGCAAGACCATGGTATACAACCTGCCCATGGCAGAAATGGTCCTGCATCAACCTGAAAGTCGTGGCCTGTACCTGTTTCCTCTCAAGGCCCTGGCCCAGGATCAGCTTCGCACCCTGGAGGATCTCTCAGGCCTGCTCTCCCGCTGTGGGGCAACCCATCTGCCAGGGGCGGCCATATATGACGGGGATACAACTCCCTATCGGCGGGCCAGGATAAGAGAGTTGCCGCCGAACTGTCTTCTTACCAATCCTGAGATGCTTCACCTTTCCCTGCTGCCATATCATGATCGATGGGCAGAGTTCTGGCGTAATCTCTCTATGGTGGTTGTTGATGAGATACATACATACCGGGGTGTGCTGGGTTCCAACATGGCCTGGGTTTTCAGGCGGCTCTCAAGGATCTGCCGCAGGTATGGTTCAGATCCTGTCTTTGTCACATGTTCTGCCACTATCGGGAATCCGGGAGAGTTGGCAAGTGAGCTGACAGCACGGCCAATGCAGGAGATCGTCAAGAGTGGTGCTCCCAGTGCAGAGCGTCACATGATTCTCATGGAGCCGGGGGAGGCAGGTCCTGCAGCAACGGCAGTACAGCTGCTTCTTGCAGCAATACACAGGGGCTTGCGAACCATTGTTTACACCCAGTCGAGAAAGTTGACCGAGCTTGTGAGTCTCTGGGCATCCCAGCGAGCTGGCAGGTTAAAGGAGAGGATCTCTGCATACCGGGCAGGATACCTTCCGGAAGAAAGAAGAGAGATAGAGCATAAACTGGCCTCCGGTTCAGTATTGGCAGTCATAAGCACCAGTGCCTTAGAACTGGGTATTGATATTGGTGAGCTGGATCTCTGTATTCTTGTGGGCTATCCAGGCACGTTGATGTCCCTGAGGCAGAGGAGCGGAAGAGTAGGGCGCGCCTTGAGAGATTCTGCTGTGATCATGGTGGCTGGTGAGGATGCCCTGGATCAATACTTTCTTCAGAATCCTGTGGAATTGATGAAAAATCCGCCGGAGAATGCTGTTATCAATGTGGAGAATCCTGTGGTGGCATCCGGCCACCTGGTCTCTGCTGCTGCAGAGGAACCGATAGCTCTATGGGAGTTGGAGGGTTTTCCCAATAGAGTTGCAGCCATAGCCAAGGAACTGGTTGAAAAGGGTCTCCTGTTTCAGTCTGTGGATACCGGTTGCCTCTACAGTCCCAGAAAATATCCCCAGAGGGATATCAGCCTTCGGGGCACTGGCCGGAGCTTTCGGATAGTCCTTGAAGGGAGAGGTGAAAATATAGGGAGCATAGATGGATACCGGGTCTGGAAGGAGACCCATCCCGGTGCCGTCTATCTCCACAGGGGTGATACCTACTTAGTGAAGCGGGTTGACAGTGAGGCCAGAAGGGTGCTGGTGGAGAAAAAACAGGTGAACTACTTTACCAGGCCCCGTTCTGTTAAGGAGACAGAGATACTCAAGGTAGATAACCGGACAGATCTGGGTGCCCTTGAGATCTTTGCCGGAGATCTCAGGGTTACAGAGAAGGTAACAGGTTATGATGTCAGGATGGTGAGGGGACAAAGGTTGGTGAACAGGGTGGATCTCGACCTGCCTCCAATGATCTTCGAGACCAGGGGGTTCTGGTTCCATATTCCCCAGGAGATAAAGAGACGAATTGAGAGAGAACAGCTCCATTTCATGGGCGGGATCCATGCCCTGGAACATGCAGTAATAGGTATGATGCCCCTGGTGGTTTTATGCGACCGTAATGATCTTGGAGGGATCTCCATCACCTTTCATCCCCAGATTCAGGGTGCTGCGGTATTTGTCTATGACGGTATCCCCGGAGGGGCTGGGCTTGCAGACCAGGCCTTCCATTCG
>JALSKY010000305.1 GCA_026988585.1 Deltaproteobacteria bacterium | reverse complement strand
TGTCCAGTCTTGAATATCTTTATGTGTATAGGCAACTATCTTGCGTCTTCCTGTTGTGCCGGATGATGCGTGTATCCTGAGAACCTGGTCATAGGGCACAGACAGGAGAGGAAAGGGGTAGTCCTCCCTGAAATGTTCAGCAGTGGTGAAGGGGAGTTTCCGGAGATCTCCCAAGGTATGAATTTCGTCAGGATCAAGATGATTCTGCCGGAACTGCTCCCTGTAGAAGCTGCTGTTTTCATAGGCATGACGAACTGTCCACTGCAGCCCGTAGGTCTGGATCTGTTCAAGATCACTGGCTGAAAGGATCCGGTTTTCACTGTTCTGGATCATGGTGAAAGAGATGCTCCTGAGTCATATTTAATGGTTTAGTGCAGTATCAGTCAATGGATTGCTTGTCAAGGTCCCATGATGGGGACAGGCAAAGATTGACAGTCTATATTTTGCCTGTCCCCATCATGGAATTATCCTGCCGTTTGTGATATTTATGTGACTCACATTACAGAAACGGAAGTGAGAGCTATAGTTAAGAGAAGTTCAAGATGATTAGAAGAAGGATTTTATAAAATTATCATGGATGATAGAGAAAATAGAGAAACGTCTGGAAAGAGCTGTGGCATTGCCGCAGACGGTCAGGAATCCGGCACCAGTGAGCATGGGCAACAGTCCAATCCAGGGAAGTCCAAACGTTTTGTCTTTTGGGCCAATCTTGGCTTTGTTATCTTTTCTGTTCTTTTGTTATGGTTTCTCTTCAGGGCGCCGCCTGAGACAACTCCGCCAGTGCCCTATGATGGTGACCATGTCAAGTTTTTCAAGATGGGCAAGAAGAAGGCTGAGGCCTATTGTGAAAGATGTCACAGTGTTGAGGGGGGAATGCCTTTGCCAGAAGGGCATCCGCCCAAGGAGAGATGTCTCTTCTGTCATAAAAGACTTAGACCCGACCATAAGTAGTAGCCTCTGAAAGGACAAAAAGAGTAAAGAGAAGAAGGGCAGACAGGATGAATCAAGACGATCTTGAACAGGATTGAACATGGGAAATATGGAACTTTGGTATTTTGAGGATCATGACAAGGGAATCAGGTTTGGTATTAAATGTGTTAAGACACTCTATTCATATCAATCTGAGTATCAGCAGATAGACGTGCTGGAAACGGTGGAGTTTGGCAGGATGCTTTTGCTCGACGGCCTGGTGATGTTGACACAGCGGGATGAATTTATCTACCACGAGATGATCACCCATCCAGCCCTATTTGCCCATCCCGCACCGGAAAAGGTCCTTGTCATAGGTGGTGGGGATGGCGGAACGGTTCGGGAGCTGGCCCGCCACAATTGCCTCCGAGAGATAGTGCTATGTGAAATCGACAGACATGTAGTGGACACGTCCATGCGGTTCTTCCCTGAGATCGCCTGCAGCATGGATGATTCCAGGGTGACCATTCTCTATCAGGATGGTGCGGATTTTGCCAGACAGCAGCCGTCCAGATTTGATCTGATCATAATAGATTCGACAGATCCTGTGGGGCCTGGAGAGGTGCTCTTTTCCCAGGAATTTTATACTGCTTGTCTCAGCGCCCTGCGTCCTGGAGGGATTCTGGCAGCACAGACAGAATCGCCGGTGCACCATCTGGAACTGATGCGGGATATTAAAAGACGGCTTGAATCAGCAGGATTCAGCAAGGTGAGATTCTATACTGCCCCCATTCCTACTTATCCTGGAGGATTCTGGTCCTGGTGTCTTGCATCTGCCGACAACCTGCGCCAGGCTGAAGCAGATGACCTGTCCGGATTCAGCCCTGCCCGCACAATGGATAAAGAGCTGCTTCAGGAGCTGAGATATTACAACAGGGAGATACATGAAGCCGCCTTCTGCCTGCCCCAGTTTATGAAAAAGATATTATGATACCCCTTGTTCCCTGACTAATCTTCAGTGATCCGGGTTTGACATGGAGTAGTATTCGCTCTGTTGCTCCTTGCCTTTGATCTTGCCGGAGATAACGGTTTTTTTGCCTGTCCCCAAACCATATTGTTGTTTTCATCAAGCCTCTCGATGGTCAGTGTGATGATCCGGTTTTTCTGAACAGGGGCTGCCAGGTTCTTCGCCGGGTTCTCGGTTACAGGGACCATTACCGGTATGTAGTTGCTGGTGCGGCAGATGGCCACTGCCTTCGTTTCTGAGACAGGCTCTGCCCCGGCAATCTGAGTCTTTCCTTCATCTCCATTTCCTGTTGTCTCTTTTTTCGCCTGTCCCCATTCTTTAACCTGTTCCACAATGGCAGGCATGGTGCCGCCGAGGTTTTGCCTGTAAAATGCAATCCGTTTTTCCTCTCCTATCTCCCTGATGAGAGCTGCACGGCGGGCTGCCTCCTTTTTGGTGGAGAGGGAGTTGAATCCGCTGGCCTCGGTCCCTGGCCGACGTGAGTATGGAAATGCGTGAACATAGGAGACAGGCAGATCCTTCAGGAAATTGACCGTCTCCATAAACTCCTCTACTCCCTCTGCAGGAAAACCGGTGAGCACGTCCGTCCCGATACAGGCATCAGGCATCTTCTCAACGATTTTCAATATGGTGGCCCGATATTCTTCAGGCGTGTAGCCACGCTTCATGGCCCTGAGCACCTTCCCTGACCCGCTCTGGAGAGGAACGTGGAGATGGTGGCAGAAATTTTCAGTTGATGCTGCAAAATCCAGGAAATCGCCTGTCAGCTCTGCTGGCTCAATGGAGCTGAGCCGGAACCAGAGATCAGGAAACCCGGAACAGAGCCGGATGAACAGCCTCAAGAGGTCAGGGTTTTCCGGTAGGTCAGCACCATAGGCCCCAACATGGATCCCTGTTATGACTATTTCCCGAACTCCATGATCCCTCAAAAGTTCCACCTGCTTCACCACCTCTTCAACAGGCATGCTCCTGGATCTCCCTCTGGCATAAGGGACTATGCAGTAGGAACAGAAGGCGTTGCAACCATCCTGGACCTTGAGATAGACCCGGGCCCGGCTCCCTGGCATAGAGATTTTAAGAGGCGCAATCCTCAGCATGTTTCGTATCTCACCGATATAGATTCCAAAATTGGTCTTGGTTCCAGAGGCTGCAAAGAGACAGATGGATGCAGCCTCTGCCTTCATATCATTTCCTATCATCAGAATCCTTGGACCTATCCTGTCAACTATCTCGGTTGAGCCTACCTGGACATAGCATCCAGTAGCAGCAACTATGGCCTCGGGATTCTCCCGCAATGCCCTGTTTATCGCCTGTCTGGACTGATATGCAGCCTTTGCTGTAACTGTACAGGTGTTGATCAGGATGATATCTGCTGTCTCGAAATCATGAACCAGTATACAGCCCTGCTCCTGGAACTGCTCGGCAATGGCCTGGGTCTCAAACTGGTTCACCTTGCACCCCAGGGTGCGCAATGCTACCTGCATATCTCTCCTCCACCCAGGACCAGAGGACCTTTATAGAAGACCGCAAACTGGCCAGGCGTGATGGCGCGCTGGGGTTCCTTGAAGATTACACGGGCCTGGCCTGGGGAATCGGTTCCCATCTCAACACTACACTCCACAGGTCTGCTCTGGTATCTGATCTTCACCTGGCAGACTGAGAAAATGGCAGGATTGTAAGGAACCAGGAGATGAAGCTTTGACACCTTCATCTCGCTGGAGTAGAGCTCCTGCTCCTTGCCTATGACGAGCCGGTTATTTTCAGGTTCCATACCAATGACATACCAGGGCGTGGAATCCGGCAGGTTCAGGCCTCGCCTCTGGCCGATGGTGTAGTTGAAAAGCCCCTTGTGGGAACCAAAGATCTTGCCAGTGGAATCCACCACCTGTCCCGGCATTTCAGGTTCAGGCATCACCATGGAGAGAAAATTCCGGTAGTTGTCGCCAAGGCCGTTTTTAAGGAAACAGACCTCCTGGCTCTCTGGCTGAACCAGGTGTGTCAGGCCCCAGTGGGCTGCGAGCTGATGGACCTGCTCCTTTTCCAGCTCAGCGAGAGGAAAGATGGTGTGCATGAGCCACGGGAGCTCCATACGGTGAATAAAGTAGCTCTGATCCTTTCTGCGGCTCCTGGCCCTTAGCAGAAATGCCCTGTTTTGGGATGTAACGGCTATCCTGGCATAGTGCCCGGTAGAAATGAAATCTGTGCCGAGCTCTGCTGCCCTGGCCAGCATAGCCCTGAACTTGATCTCCCTGTTGCAGATGACACAGGGATTGGGGGTGCGTCCTGCCATGTAGGATGCTGTGAAATAGTCCACCACTATCTGCTGAAATACCTCCCGCTGATCCTGAACCACTATAGGGGTTCGGAAACGGCAACAGACCTCCCTGGCAGATTCCAGAGCGTTTTCTGTCTGGGGGGAATCGAACATCAAGATGAAAAGTGCGCGGGTGGGGATCCCGGCCTCCTTCAGCAGTCCCAGGGTTACAGCGCTGTCTATACCCCCGCTCATCCCCACAAGGACAGATACACTGCCTCTCTCTGCGGTGCCACCAAGATTGCGGACTCTCCGCCTTATCTGTTTTCTGATCCTATCTATCAGTCTCTTTTCCATGAACTAATAGTGCCCGTACAAATGGCGGTGTTAAATACAGGAGCCGCTTTTGAAAGACTCCATGTCATAGATGATCATGCCAGGACCTTATCCTTGAAGAACCTGATCTCCATGGCCTTGACCGGACATGCCTTGACACAGAGTTCACACCCCTTGCATTTTTCCGGGTTGAACAGGATCTTTCCCGTTGCCGGTTCGATGATCAGGGCATCCGTGGGACAAAGACCTGTGCATGCACCGCAATCCACGCAGAGTTCTTCATTTCGCCTGATCTCCTGGGCTACAGACTTTATCTTGACACCTTTTTCCTTGAGATATTCCAGGCCGGCAGTAACGTTTTTCTGATGGCCCCAAAGCTCCAGTACCATCAGCCCCTCCTGGCCTGGAAGTATGGTAGCCTTGAGTATGTTGAAACAAAGGTTGTATTGCATGCTGAGATTGCAGACCAGGGGTAGATCTGTAATCTCCGGCGGGAACCTCAAAACCAGCATCCGTCTGTACATATTCAAAAAGGTCCTTTCTCATGTTGTTAGAGATCTGTAAAGGGTGCTTTGCAATCATTTGTAATATAATATCGTGGTTCCATAAAGGGAGTTCTGATCCTACTGAAGAAAAAGGGGTAAAAATCATGGAGATTAGACCCGGTTCCATAGCCTTCGATATCGACGGGGTGGTTACAGACACAATGGGCTCATTCATAAAGGTTGCCCGGGAACAGTTCGGTATTGATGAGATGCGCAAAGAGGATATAACCTCCTACTGGATTGAGGAGTGTCTTCCTCTTCCTGAAGAGATAATCCAGGAGATAATCAGCCGGATCCTGAATGATCCGTGGGGAACTGGACTGACCTTTATTCCCGGGGCAAGGGATCTGTTGATCCGGCTGGGAGAGGTATCCCGACTCACCTTTGTTACAGCCCGGCCTTTCAAGGAACCCATTGAGGAGTGGTTGGTTCAGGGTCTTGGTAATAGTGATATAGAGGTGATTGCCACTGGTGCCCATGATGCAAAGGGGCAGGTGCTCCTGGAGCTGCGCAGGGATTATTTTGTTGAGGATCACCTGGAAACATGCCGGGAGCTCTATGAGCAGGGTATAAAGGCCATGGTTTTTGACCAGCCCTGGAATCGGAACGGCAAGGCCCCTTTCAGGCGGGTGCGCAACTGGCAGGAGATAGCAAAAGTATTGTCCATTTGAAACTCTGCCAGGAGATATTGAGTCAAAAATTTTGTCTCTGCTGCCAATTTTTGGCATCTGAACCGATCCCTTTTTGTCACCTCCTTTCTTATCTTACATGATTTCCTTTCTTTTATACCGTCTCAGTGGCTTTTTTGCAGTAATCCCTGAGTTGGCACGGCTGATGCATTAAGAAAGGCAACAACGAAAAAAACTGATGGCAGATTTAAGAAATCAGAAGACCGGCCGATTAAGTGATTAGAAACCATAACAAGCATAGAGCTAACAAAAC
>JALSKY010000304.1 GCA_026988585.1 Deltaproteobacteria bacterium | reverse complement strand
AGAAGCAGTGACAACACCAACAAAGAACCGGCAACAGGAAAACCATACTGCAACAGACTGATAATAAGCGGTTCTTTCTTTTGTGGTTCACCTTCGCCCATGGATAACCTGCTCAAACATAACCTCCTTAAAATTGGACAGACCAGAGGCTGCCTGAAAAACACCTTGCTCTATACTTTACACAGACAACCTTGATAAGGAGCAAGAGCTGAAAATATCACACAAAATAGATGGACTACCGTTCAAAAAGGTTACCAAGCCCTCCCAGGATGGAGCCTTCACCCTGATCCTTGCCACCCCCGCCTGAAGTTGAAGGAGCAGCCTCTATCATTCGTCCAGCCAATCTGGAGAATGGCAGGGACTGTAGCCAAACATGCCCTGGCCCTGTCAGGCGGGCCAAGAAAAAACCTTCACCGCCAAAAATGGCTGATTTCACATTGCCTACAAACTCAATATCATAATCTACTTTATTAGTAAGGGCTACTATACATCCAGTATCAACCTTGAGATTCTCTCCTGGAGCAAGCTCTCTTTCTACCACGGTACCTCCGGCATGCACGAAGGCCAAACCATCACCCTGAAGCCTCTGCATAATAAAGCCTTCACCACCAAAGAGACCAACACCTATCCTTCTCTGGAATGCAATTCCTATTGAAACACCCTTGGCGCAGCAGAGAAACGCATCCTTCTGACAGATTATCTCTCCATCATAATTCCTCAAATCCAGAGGAATAATCTTGCCGGGATAGGGGGCACTGAACGCCACCCTGCCCTTGCCTGCCCCTGTTTCAGTGAACACTGTACAGAAGAGGCTTTCTCCAGTAATAAGTCTCTTTCCAGCCCCTATTAGCTTATCGAACAGGCCACCTGACTGACTCTGGCTCCCATCACCAAAAACGGTCTGCATCTCGATGCCTGCGGTCATGTACATCATGGCTCCAGCCTCAGCCACGGCACTTTCACCAGGATCAAGCTCGATCTCTACAAACTGCATCTCATGACCTAAGATGGAATAGTCTATCTCATGAGCCGCCTGTCCTCTGGTTTCCACTGGTGGTGGAGCTGGCGATTTCATGGCCCTGGAAGGTACAGCGCCTTTATTGAACTGAGGCAGAGCAGAGGCCTCGGTCCATCCACTCATACCCTGACGCCATACCAGAATATTCCCTGGCCACTTTCCTTGGCCTATCTGTTCTATTATTTCATCAGTTGAAAATGGTCCTCCGGGCTTCCCATCCAGTGCAACATACCAGGTATCCATTGCTCCTCCTCTGTTTCAGCTACAATTTTCCAGCTCAACCGGCGATGGTCTTGATCCATACCCTTCTTCTGCGTGGTCCGTCAAATTCACAGAAAAATATCTTCTGCCAGGTTCCAAGACACAGCCTGCCACTTTCCACAATGGCCGTAACACTTTCTCCGAAAAGAGAGGTCTTGATATGAGCAGGAGAATTGCCTTCTGCATGTCTGTAATCATGCTCCCAGGGGATGATATGATTCATCACAGAGAGGATATCCCGTTTTACTGCCGGATCTGCACCCTCATTTATGGTAATGGCACCAGTGGTATGCGGACAATAGACTATAACAATGCCTGATTCTAAACCCTTCAAATCAACGCTCTCCTGAACCTGGCTGGTAATATCTATCATTTCCGTCCTGGAACCGGTGGATATCTGGATCTCCCTCATGTTTCCTCCTGAGCAACCCGAAGAGTAAATTATCCAAAAGGGTAAACTTGATTAAAAAATAAAAACAAAGAAGAAAAACCTTGTTAAAAAGTAGCCTATTCATTTACAATTTTTAAGATTTATCTTGTCATCATGATATAAAAAACAAACTCATTTTTCAAATCCTTACAACAAAATGGAAAAAAAAGAGGCCAGGAAACGCCCAGATACGAACTATTCTGCCAGGAAAAGGCTCAGAATTCCCTCCCTTCCTGCTGTAATCGTTGAACTTCTCAAGGCTTCGAGGGATGACTCCAGCTCCCTGGCCTATCTGGCCGATCTTGCAGGCAAGGATCCGGCCCTGGCGGCCCAGATCCTTCGTATGGCCAATTCTCCCCTGATCAATCCAGGCAAGCCTGTAAAAAGCCTATCTCATGCAGCAGTTATATTGGGCATAAATACCATGCGTCATCTTGCCGTATCCATATCTGTCTGCCAGACCCTGGGAAAGATCAAACTGCCCGAAGCCTTTTCCTTGAAGGATTTCTGGCAACATTCCCAGACTACAGCAGTAATAGCAAGGATAATAGCAAGACAGACAGGCTATCAAACACCGGAAGAGGCCTTCGTAGCAGGCCTTCTCCACGATATAGGGCAGCTCTTTCTTATAGTATCTGATCCTGAATCTGCTGACAGCATCGTACAGGACCCTGACACAGGCAGGACAATCCTTACATCTGAAAGAAAGATCTGGAACACAGATCATCCGACCATAGGAGCAGAGGTTCTGGAAGGCTGGAAGATCTCTCCTTCCATTGTTGATACTGTCCGATACCATCACTGGACCGAGGTTGAACTGAAACATGCCTCTGAACTGGTAAAAATTATAGCGGCATCAGATCTGCTTAGCCACTATTTCACCGGGAATTGTCAGGAAGATATACATCAGATCATCCGGCGGATCTCAGATTTTCTGGATTGGTCCATGGATGACCCCGCACTACTGCGTGAGGAGATAGGAGGCGAGATAGAGGAGATAGCCTTCCTTCTTGGCATCAGGGTGGATTGGCATGGCAACAGCAATGTCCCCAGGGTAGATCCCCGTTCTGATGAATTCAGTAATGAGCTGCAGCAATCTGCAATTGATATTGCAACTCTGGCTGGCACAATGGAGGCCTTGGCTGAAGTAAAGGGTGTTCAACAGCTTACAGATACAGTTTTCAGTGCCACCACTCTCCTGACAGATTTCGACTCCATAATTCTGATGCTTCTACGGGAAGGCAAGAAGCTATCTGCCTTCGCTGCAAAAGGCACTCTGGATGACAGCTATGCCTCTGATCTGGAAATATCCTTAGAAGATGGCACGATATGGTCTGAGACATTTAAAACCAACTCTCCTCTCTGTTCAGATGATTTCCTCTCCGATAAATCAGACAGGCCCCCCGAAAAAAAGGTCACGAGACTGATCTTTGATGAACAGATAGAGAAGCTGCTCCAGGGGCCTTTTGTAACGGTTCCCATGAGGGTATCCGGCACAGATATCGGAATTATGATACTGGGAACGAAAGAGACAGGATGCAGCAACATCGCTGATCAGCTCTCTCTCATATCCATAATAGCGAGACAGTGTGCCTCATTGCTTCAGGGAATAAGATACAGACAGCAATGGAATAGGGAACACAGGATCAAAGAGCTCATACTCCAGGAGGCTTGCACTGGAATCATCTTTACTGATGAAAAAGGGGATATCATCTATCTCAATCCTGGGGCTTGTAAAATCCTGGACATCGCCCCGGATGAGATCTTCGGCCTCAACATATTTTCCCATCTCAAGATTGACACTCCCCATATCGAAGAGATGAAAGATCAGGGCCAGCCCTGGCAAACCACCATAAACCGAAAGAGGTCAGACGGTAAAGAACAATGGATTTCACTAAGAATTTCATATTTATGGATGAACGGCTGCAAAAGATTTATCATCTTTCTCAACGATGAGACAGATGGATATCTCCTGAAAAGGGAACAGGAGTTGCGCCAAAAACTCTTGGAGATTGAACTGAAGGAAAAAACCCTAGAACTCCAGGAACTCCACAGAAGACTGCTGCAGACAGAAAAATCAGGCATTGCAGTGGAAATGGCAAGAAAAGTGGTTCATGAGGCCAGCAATCCACTAAATGTGATTAAAAATCTCTTCAAACTCTTGAAAAAGAATGCGGATACTGGCAAGATACCTGTAGATACAATAAATGCCCTGGATCAGGAAATCGATCGGGTTTCCAGGATCATCAAGACGCTCACGGAGCTTTCCAGGTCTGCCCAAAAGGAAAAGGGCCGGAACTCTCATATCCAGGAGGCAATAAGGGATCTGCTGCCTCTCTTGGCCCCAGTAGCTGAACAGCATGGAATCAAGATCAAGATTCAGATACCGGAAACATTACCGGCCATAGCCATATCAAAGGATAAACTGAAACAAATCCTGCTCAATCTATTGAAAAATTCGGTTGAGGCCTTGCAGGAAGCTGAACCCGAAAAAAATACAGGTGAAATAATCCTTTCTGCCAGGGAACAGGATGGCAAAAGGATCTTGATAGAAATCAGAGACAATGGCCCGGGCATTCCCGAGTCCATCAGGGAGCATATATTTGATCCATTCGTGTCCAGTAAAACCGGGGAAGAGAGGGGGATGGGGCTCTCAATATGTATGGGCATAGTCCAGGCTGCTGGAGGAGAGATCTACCTGCAACAAACAGAGGACAGGGGCACATGTTTTCACATAATCCTGCCAGCAGCGCAAAAAGAGATTACGCCTCAAGGGGGATAGAGGATTCAATATGAAAAACTCCTGCGACATCTTGCTTATAGACGATGATAAAGGCATGACCTCTTCCCTTGCCACCCTGCTGCACCATTCAGGATACAAGGCAGCCACTGCCAACAGTCTTCACGCAGGGCTTGAAATCCTGGAATCCCAACATTTCGACATTGTAGTCACAGACTATTATCTTGGTGACGGTCAGGCATCTGAAATAATGGCCTACTGCAAAGAATTTTGTCCCAACACCAAGGTGATCGTCATGACCGGCAGCGCATCCATAGAGACTGCTGTGGAGGCCATCAGAAACGGTGCATTCGACTATGTGGTGAAACCCTTCGATTTTGATCTCCTGTACCACTCCATAAACAGGGCTGCAGAACATCTGCAGATGTCAGGAGAGATTGCTCTTGCCCGGGAAAGGTACAAGGCTCTCATAGAAGATCTTCATGAAGGCTTCATGGTAATAAGGGATGATTTTCAGCCTATTTTTCTCAATGCCAAGATGGCGCAGATCCTATGCAGTGATGAAAAGTCGATACTCAACAGCAATATCTGGGAATATGTCGATCCTGCAAGCCACACCCTGCTTCGTGAAAAGATAACCATGATCCTCAAGTCACCTGGGGCCATCTATCTTGAGGAACTGGTTTTCAGGGACAGACGAAAAAATCCTGTGCCTGTAGAAGTGCGGCTCACCAATACCCTGGGAGACTTTCTGGGCAACGGTGTCATGCTCATCTGCAGGGAGATAACGGAACGGGATGAGCTCTGGCGGAGGCTGGTGAAGGCTGAACGCCTGGCCATAATGGGCGAAATGGTAGCCAATGTGGCACATGAGCTTAATAACAAACTGACACCCATACTGGGGTTCAGCGAGATACTTTCAGAAGCAGACTTGTTGTCCAGAGAAGAGGTTACCAGATGTGCCAATGGCATAAACAAGGCAGCAAATGGTGCCAAGAGAATAGTAGAATCACTACTCCTCTTTGCCCGCCAGGAGAAACCTGCAAAGAAAATCTGCAACTTGAATCATACCATCTCCAGTGCAGTTGATCTCTCAAGGGCCTGGATCGGCATTTCAGATCTATCAATTGAGTTCCACCTCAAGGATGAAGAGATACTGATAAAGGCAGATTCAGATCAGATAGAACAAGCCATAACAAATATTCTGAAAAATGCCATTGAGGCCCTGTCAGGCCATCAGGGCAGGATTGTTGTATCCAGTGCTCTCTCTATGGATGGGAAACGTGCGGTGGTTACCATTCAGGACAATGGCCCTGGTATCCCTGAAGAGATCCAGGACAGGATATTCATGCCATTCTTCAGTACCAAATCAAAAAAGCAGGGCACGGGCCTGGGGCTAAGCATCTGCCACGGCATCATAAAGGAACATGGAGGTTCAATAGACCTGATATCGCGACCTGGAAAAACAGTATTCACCATCACTCTTCCTGCTGCAGATGAGAAACAGATCAATACCGCACAGGAGCCTCCAGTTAAAAATCCCCCTTTAGAGTTCTCAGAGAAAAAACGGATTCTGATAGTAGATGATGAACCGGAGATATCAAACCTCATGGCTGAGGTCTTTACCCCCTCA
>JALSKY010000303.1 GCA_026988585.1 Deltaproteobacteria bacterium | reverse complement strand
ATCTCTTACTACCCTCTCCTGGGAAAGTGTTGACCTTTTCAATACCTGCTGACAAACAGGATGACAAGTGATAGTAGATCCTGCAGAAAACCCATGTTCATCCAGAATGGTAGGGGCAGCACAGATGGCCCCGACGTAACGCCCCTGGTCAAGCTGCTTTTTAAGCATCTCCCTGACAAGGGGTTCCTTTTTAAGCCGTTCAGTACCATCCAGTCCGCCTGGGAGGACTATCAGGTCAAACTCTTCGGCAGATGCCTGCTCTATGGTGCAGTCGGGAATAATCCGAACATTTCTTGCTGATGGTACAGGATCACTGGTCAGACCTGCCAAAAGGGCATCTATGCCAGCACGCCTTAAAATATCAACTACTGCAACTGCTTCCAGCTCTTCGTAGCCAGGAGCCAGTAATATCACAGCACGTTTTCCCATCTTTTTACCTCCTTTTGCAAAAAAACAGATCTTTGGCGGAGAGAATGAAAAACTCCGCTTCCAAATCATCATTCATGGATTATCCTTTAAGAATTCAGACAGTGAAGTCCGGTAACATAACAGAGAATAGCTCTGATGACCGCAGCAAGACTGAAGAACAGAATTGCTTGATTTGCATAAACAATATACCATATTTTTCCAATACTACAGTTGAGACAGAAAAAAAGATGAAAAAAGAGGGGATTTCAAAACAGAGTCCACGAGTCGCATTGATAGGACGTCCCAATGTTGGCAAATCTACCCTGTTCAACCGACTTACAAAGCAGAAAAAGGCCATAGTTGACAATACTCCCGGACTGACCAGGGACAGGCGTTTCGGGAGAGTAACCTATGAAGAATGCGCCTTCACTGTAATAGATACCGGTGGGCTTTCACCTGCAGCAAGGCACGGCAACGATCTTATAACCCACCATGTAACAGGGCAGACTCAAAGGGCTATAGAGGAGTCTGATCTTGTTGTCATCATGTTTGATGCAGCAGCAGGACTTCTTCCGGAAGACCAGGAGATATTGAAGATGCTCAGGAGTTCCGGCAAGCCCTTCATTGCAGTGGTCAACAAGGTTGATGGCAGGGCTGGTGATATAGCAGTAGCAGAGTTCTATGGAACAGGATTGGAGGAGATTCTTCCAATTTCAGCCAGGAGCGGCAAGGGCGTTGCCAGGCTTATAGAAAAGATATGTGGCCTGATCAGCAGCCCTGTAAAGGAGAGTAATCAGCCAGGTTACGAAGCCCAGGCAGACCTGACCCCATCTATTGAAACAGCACTTGATGACCAGCAAGATCTTCAGGATAGTTTGGACCTTCCCATCAGGGTCTGTATCATTGGCAGACCCAATGTGGGAAAATCTTCACTTCTGAACAGCATTGTTGGAGAAGATCGAATGATAGTTGCAGATCTTCCAGGAACAACCAGGGATGCTATAGACACCCTGGTTACCAGGGGAGATGCACCTGATCTTATTTTCGTTGATACCGCTGGGATCAGACGCAGATCCAGGGTCCGTGAGAAGATAGAAAAATTCAGCGTCCTCAAGGCAATTGAGGCGGTCAAAGATGCAGATGTAGCAGTTGTAGTTCTGGATGCAACAGAGGGAATAACAGACCAGGACAAGCGGCTCATAGGCTATACTGCCCAATATGGTAAGGGCTGTATAACTGTATATAATAAACATGACCTGGTTAAGGATGATTCCGGAATGAGACGGCGAATAACCCAGGAACGCAGGCTGCTTGAAAAAGTAGTGCCCTATGCACCACATCTGAACATCTCGGCCCTTACAGGCAAGAATGTATCCAAACTGCTCCCGCTGATCGACCAGGTATTTCAGGATTATTCCTTCCGGCAGACCACAGGCCGCCTCAACCGTCTTCTCAAGAATGCCCTGCTCAGGCGTAATCCACCTGTTGTCAAAGGGCACTTCCTCAAGATCTATTATGTCACCCAGACCGGAACCAGGCCGCCCTGCCTTACCTTTTTCTGTAATTATCCAGATCTCTTCCCTGAGCACTACCGAAGATTTCTTGCCAATTATTTTCGCAGAGAATGTAAAATCCCCCTTACGCCTGTAAAAATCTTATTCAAAGAGAGCCATTAGGAAAGAAAATCATGTCCAATATCTTAAAAATAGCAGGAAGGCCTGTGGGGCTCATCGGTCTTCAAGGCATCATCACAGATATAAAAAAAGGTATCGAAACAGGCTCAATAGATATTGAAACTGCACCAGAAGAGATGCTGATCCTCTTGGAAAGGAAAAACTACATTCCTGCAAAAAGAAGGGAGGACTATCTCCATGCCCTTGCAAAACTCATCAGGGAAGAGATGGATACAGAGGAAAAGGAGCTGGCAAGCCAATCAGGTGGTGAAAATGCCCTGGTGATCAGGATCCTCGGGCCAGGATGCTCAGGATGCAACATGCTTGAGGAGATGGTAATGTCAGCCATGTCCAGCATGAACATAGCAGCAGATATTTACCATGTAACGGATCATGACGAGATATGGCGGTTTGGAGTAACCAAGACGCCAGCCCTGATAATAGGTGAAAAGCTGCTCTGTTCAGGGAGAATGCCTACCAGATTTCAGATAGAAGAGTGGATAAGGGCTGCAATAGCAGAGTAACGAAAACGATTAAGGTATGATCCGAGAGTGTCCTTTTTCATCGCCGTTTCCTCTCCCTGTTTCCCCATCCTTTTCTGGTATTTCAAAACGTATGGGGAGCTTAATACTGACAGTCACTCCACCCCGTGAATTGTTCCATAGTTCCAGTTCACCACCATGCTCCAGGACTATCTGTTTGCACAGTGAGAGCCCCAGCCCCATGCGCCCCGGCCGTGTAGTGGCAAAGGGTGAAAGTGCCTCTCCAGGGGAGATATCTTTTAGTCCGCCAGCCTCATCATCTATCCGAATAAGAATATAGTCATAACAGAGCACCACACGTAGCTGCACCATGGTACCGGTCTTGGCAGCAGCTTCAAAACAGTTTTCCACAATATGCCATAATGCCTGACGGATCAGTGACGGGTCGATAACCACCTCAGGCAACTCATCTTCAACCAGACATATAAGTTCACAACCTGCAAAACGGGCCTCGATCCCTGCATCATTGCAAAACTTGCGGAAAAATTGGTTCAGGTCAACCAGTTTGAAATCAGGGTGCAGTGGCCGTATCACATCACATAGATCAGAAAGGACCTCTTCCATCTCTTGAAGGGACTCGGCTACCAACTTGAGTTTTTTTCGCACCTTGTGAGGGAGATCCACCCGGGTCATCAACCGCCTGATGGTCCCGCCTGCAATCATAAGGGGATTTCTCAACTCATGAGTCAGTTTGAAGGCCATCTCGCCAACAGCTGTCATGGTATCCAGCAAGGCTATTCTCTGTTCCAGATTCAGCTTTTCCTCCTGAATCGAGATTATTTCCCAGAGAAAAAGGGCCCCAAGATGATCCAACACTTTGGTATCAGGAGATTTTTTTTCAAAAATCTCCTCCAGGACAGCGTCACTGCCTGTGAGTTCTATAATAAGATCAATATTAGGCTGCTGCAGGAGATCTTCCATGCGGTCGAAGGTAGGTATGCCATGCTGCTCCGCATACTCTCTTCCAATGGCATCTTTCCTCAAATCCGCTACTCCCACTATTGAGATCTCCAGATTTTTGGGCGTATAACAGAGAAACAGTTTGAGCAGTTCGTAACATCCCTTTCCACCGCCAACAATACCGGTTCGCACCGGCTGTTTTCTGTATTTGGTATCAACTTTAACCTTGCTGACTCTCTTCATACCTGTATTTTGTATGATTATTACAGCAAAGGCAATGGGAAAAGTAAAAAAGGCCCGCTCCCCGGGGAGAACGGACCTTGAACCTGCTCTTCTGAAGAAACCAGTAAGGTTATTTTCTGCTAGTTATATTCTCCTTGAGTTTGCGAAGCTTATTCAGCAACTCCTGAAACATTGCTTCAGGCTTGTTGCTACCCTGTATCTCCTTTTCGATATCATCGATCCTTTTGTGGAGATCCTGATATTCGGTCTCGCTGCCCTGAACATAACCCAATGCCTTGGCAATTTTCAGCTGTTTTCTGGCATTGTCCAGATATTTCAAGGCCTGATCCTTGTTGGTCTTGGCTATCTTGGATGCCTCATCCACCAGGTCATAGGCCCTTATCAACGGCAACGGTATGACAATGGTTTCCACCACCATGGAATTCAGGGCAGTTGTGATTATGCTCTTTGCCTGGTCCAGTTTGCCATCAACGATATATTTGGAGGCAAGCTTCATTGCATCAGGATAGGTGGCAAGCGGAAGCTGTTCCACCACGATATCTATCTCGCTCTGAAGGGTGCTCAGCAAAATCCTTGCCTCCTGCACCTTGCCATCATCGAGCAAGCCCTTCACCTGCTTCAGGGCATCCTTCACCTGCTCAACCCCCATCTTGAGATCAACCACCACGGAGTAGGTTCGCACAGGCACAAGTTTTGCGTCTTTGTTGGCTGCCAGAACAACCTCCAGCTCTCCTATCACATCCTTGATCTTTTCAAGGGCCTCTTTTGATTTTCCCTGATCCAATAGATCAAGCACAAGTATTGTATCGGCAACGGCCTTTACCGCCTGCTGATTCAGCTCAGCCTTGAGCCGGCTGGCCCGCAGCTTCTCCTTCTCTACTGCATTTCTGGAGACCTGTTGAGAACTCTTTGGCCTCTCCACCTTTGCCCCTTGCTTCTCTACCTCTGTAGCCTTTGCATTGGAGAGCATGCCCGGCATGGTTCCGCTCAACATAAACAGAGTGCTAAAGGCAGCAATGGTTGTGACAATCTTCCTTTTCATTTTATCAATCCTCCTTACATCAATATATCTTATCTATTATTCAGCAAATCAGTTGTTGCTGATCATGCAATTGCAGCAGAAGTTCCAGAATCCTGTTCCGGTTTTCCTGATACTGAGCCCATTTCATCTCCTGACGATAAGGCTTCTCTTCTGGCAGCCAAGGCGATCAATACATGACTCCAGCCGGAAAAGACAAGGTCTATCGAGATGAAGAGACCAAGTGTCCACAGGGCAGAATATGGCCAGGAGATTCCAATAAGCAAGGCGATAACTATGGAAACAAAGCCACTAATCACCATCAATCCCCAGTCCGGCATCTCTTTCCTGTGCTGAAAGGCAATTATCAGTTTCATCACCCCAGCAGCTAAAATGACTCCGCCCAGGAGCAGAGTAAGGGCAAGCGATGCTGCTATTGGATTTAAAACGGCTGCCAAACCACCTGTTAGGTATAGAGCGCCTCCAACTATATGTAACACTCTCCCCTTCCAACCCCTTGCCGACAGTACACCTTCAGTCAACTGGGCCATGCCGCATACGCCCATAAAAAATGCAAAAAGGTATATTGTGGAAAGGGTTGCCAGAGGTGTCAGGACCATTCCAATGGTTCCTGCAACAACAAAGAGCAATCCGAGAAAAAGGTGTATCTTCCAGTTTTTTTTAATGTCACCCCACTCGAAGGTGACGCCTCTAATCTGGTCATGTTTATCCATTTTTCCTCCTTTTTATTACATAAACGTAATCTTCACTTTCTAAAAAAATTATGAACTTGTGTTTTTTGTCGAAGGAAAAGATTAAACAGGATAGAAAAAAGTCAATGCTCACTAAAAAAATTATTTTTTTATTACATAAAATCACTGGGTTATATTGACTATTTGTTTATATTGCAGGAAATGAGATATAAATTACATCAGACATGAAAATTTACCGATGTGGTTTACCGTACACACTTTTTCCCTCCATAAGGTTGAAATAGAGCAAGGTAATAACCTTCGCAGCAGATTTGATCTTTTTGACTATTTGAAGAAGGGCGAAATTGCCAGAAAGTACAGATAAACCAAATTTACAGCTCCATTCTCTTTTTCGGCTATTGATATTCTGTTTTGATCCTGAGATTAAGGGCATTAAATTGTAGGTAGGAATCATTCTCGCTATTAATATGTTGTTTTTATGCATAACCCTCTGTGTCAATTAGAGTGAGACATCTACCCCTTGCTAAATTAGTGTAGGGCGGGTAGGAGTTATCACTATGAAAACAGTAAAGCTACATTCCGATTCC
This sequence comes from Deltaproteobacteria bacterium, assembly GCA_026988585.1. Lineage (GTDB taxonomy): Bacteria > Desulfobacterota > Dissulfuribacteria > Dissulfuribacterales > QOAL01 > JALSKY01. The sequence goes on along the minus strand of JALSKY010000303.1, from coordinate 52 downwards.
AGGCAGAGCCAGACAGCCTCATCGCCGTCAGCAATGGAGGGAGCCCTCAGGG